>JAGQXA010000430.1 GCA_020436865.1 Saprospiraceae bacterium
CGACCGGATCCCAGAGGAAGGCCGTTACCAGCTTGAGTATCTGCAGGCTGGGCCGGGCCAGGGAAGCCGACTGGATGCCCAGGCTCGGCAGACCTTCCTGCACGAGGGCGTCGTCGAGCGTGCGGTTCTTTTCGGGGAGCAGGCAGACCGGTCGGAAAGCGGGGTTCCGGCGGAACAATTGGGCCAGGTAGCCTGCAGCCAGGCTGCCGGAAGGGGCTCGCAGCAGCAGCAGGCTGCCGTCGGCCTTCAGGGTCGTCTTATTTTTCTGTTCGGGGCCTCGCGCCAGGATCTGCTGAAAGCGTTGCAGGTCGGTCGACCCTTCGACGGCCGGCAAGGGCAGTTCCGCAAGTTCGGGGGAATCCGGCGCGGTTTCCTGCAGGCGCCGAAGCAGGCGGCGCAGGTACTGGGGGAGTAGACGTTCCGGTTCTCGCAGCTGTATTTTCCGAAAAGGGTGGGGGCGTCGGGGCAGTTCCGACATCACTCGCCGGTAGCGATCGGCAAAGCCCGGAGGCAGGTCGATCCGTTTTTCACGGATGCGCGCCTCCAGTTGGGCCAGGGTGTGCAGGCGGTCCGGCAGATCGGAAGCGGTCGGGAAATCCCAGCCGTTGAGGAGCAGTTCATCCCGGCGTCCCAGCAGATCGGCGGCGGTCGCAAACTGGTCGGCGGCAAAGGAATCGGCGAAGAAGGCCTGGGGCTCGTCGGCGAGAAAAGGGATCAGTAGTTGCCGGAAGGCCTCGATGCGCAGGTATTCGTTATCGGTCGGATGGCCGCTGAGGCCAAGGTGGTTTTCGAGGGTTCGCAAGAGGCCCTGCGGGCCCAAGTAGGCGATGCCGCCTTCGGGAAAGGCGTTCAGGGGCAGGGCGGGGCCGTCGAGTTCTAAGCCGAATACGAGTTCCACGAGCGGTTGGGAGTAGAAAGATGAAAGATAAAAGACTTAGCCGCCGCCGGTTTCCTTGCGCAATTCGCGGACCTGGCTTTCCCAGAGCTGGCGCTGATCGTCTCTTTCGTCGGCGTCGCAAAAATCGGTGATCAGCAGGATGGTCTCGCCGGTGACCGGCGAAATGCTGATCCGGAACTCGAGAAATTCCCCTTCTTCCCCTTCTTCCCATTCGAAGCGCACGACCTCGTCTTCGATATCTTCGAGGAGATAAGCTGTTTCGGGGGAACCGTTCCAGAAAAAGGTAAAGGTTTCGCCTTGAATGTCGACCTCGTCGCAAAACCACCGGATCAGGCAGGAGGGCGTGGTAAAAAACTGGTAAAGGATGGCAGGGGAAGCCCGCAAGAGAAACTCAAGTTCGATTTTGACCCTTTCCATTACGACGAGTTTTGTATCTGAGCATAGGAGAGCGGGTGGCAGCGCCTTCCCTAAAACGCCGGACCGCAAAGCGGAAGCTGAGGCGGCCAAAAACTCCTGGAAGTCGCGTGGGTTAATTGTAAGTAGTTGATAGTCAGTTTGTTCGAGTGGAAAAGCTAACGGTAAAAGGAGTGTGCTGGCAGCATTTTGTTGGCGACATCCTCCGTGCAATAAAGAATAAAAAAATGATTTTTCCAAATAAATGAAACTATTTTCAGGCCGAAAGCTTTTATAGAACTGGAGCGGGCTTGCGGACTCGCCGATTTGGTTATAGGCTTGACTTACAGGCGTATTTCCATTATTTTTGCGTTGCTAAACTAAAACGGGATTATGCAGCAAAGTTTTGCTACAGGTATGGGGGTTGCCACGGGAAAAACACAAGGATCGGATCCCCCTCTTCGCTACTCTTTCCTCCCTTTTAGTTACTACCTTCCACCTACGGAGAACTCCTAATCAATTTTTACGGACACCATTGTAAACTTCAAAATAGGTTGCTTACATGAGACAACTCAAGATTACCAAGTCTATTACCAATCGGGAGAGCCAGTCACTGGAGAAGTACTTGCAGGAGATTGGGAAAGTAGATTTGCTAACGCCGGAAGAGGAAGTCGACCTTGCCAAAAAGATCAAGCAAGGCAATCAGGCCGCCCTGGAAAAACTGACCAAGGCCAACCTGAGATTCGTCGTTTCGGTCGCCAAACAATATCAGAACCAGGGCCTTTCGCTCAGCGACCTGATCAACGAGGGGAACCTGGGCCTGATCAAGGCCGCGCAACGTTTCGATGAAACGCGCGGGTTCAAGTTCATCTCCTATGCCGTGTGGTGGATCCGGCAGTCGATCCTGCAGGCGTTGGCCGAACAATCGCGCATCGTGCGCTTGCCGCTCAACAAGGTCGGCTCTCTCAACAAGATCAACAAGGCCTTCTCCGAGCTGGAGCAGGAGTACGAACGCGAGCCTTCTCCGGAAGAACTGGCGGAAATGCTCGAGATTCCCACCGAAGAGGTGGAAACGACCCTCGGCGTGGCCGCCCGTCACGTATCGATGGACGCGCCTTTCGTAGAAGGGGAAGACAATTCCCTGCTCGACGTACTCGAGAACAGCGGCACACCGGGTACCGACGAAGCCCTGGAATATCGCGAATCGCTGCGCCGCGAGATCGAACGCTCGTTGAGCACGCTGACCGAACGGCAGTGCGACGTGATCAAACTCTACTTCGGCATCGGGGTCGAACACCCCATGTCGCTGGAAGATATCGGTGAAAAATTCGGCCTGACCCGCGAACGCGTTCGCCAGATCAAGGACAAGGCCATCAACAAGCTGCGCTCTGCCAACCGCAGCAAACTACTCAAGCACTACCTGGGTTCCTGACCCAATGTGATTACCCCCCCTGCTCAATGAGCCCGACTCCCCCCCCGGAGTCGGGCTCTCCTTTTTCGCGCCCCTTCCGGCAGGCCGACAGAACGGCCTAAGCAGGATGGTCGATTGTTGGGGTATTCTTCTTACCTTTGCGCCGATTTTTCTAACCTAACCGGATATTTCCATGAATGAACGTGAATTGCTGATGCGGCGGGAGGTCGACGCCTCGCTGCATCAATGGCGTGAAAAGGAGAAAACGGCCCTCGAACTCCTGCGCGTCGTCGGAGAACTTCGTTTCGATCACTCCATCGAGCTGGTGCTGTTCCGACGCGATATCTACGACTGCCGCCCCAGCGAGGTCATCAACCACCACCGCTACGCCAGCAACTATGTAGGCAAACCACTTTCGGTAGCGGTATCGCTCGAACTGGCGCGCGCCATTGCCCGCCTCGCCGATCTGGCCCCGGCTAAGATCGACCTGGGCAAACTCGGCGCCGAATGGCTCAGCGTGCGGGAAGGATCGCCCGATGTCGATCAATTCGTACAGCGCATACTGGGCTTCACCCCATTAGATGCCGAACAGGGGCCCGACCCCAAAGACGTAGTGCTCTACGGCTTCGGCCGGATCGGTCGTCTGGTAGCCCGCCGGATCATCACGCAGACCGGCCGGGGCGAACAGCTCCGCCTGAAGGCCATCGTGGTGCGCCCGAGCATGAAGGACCTGCGCGAAGAACTCGCCAAGCGGGCCGCCCTCCTGCAGTCCGACTCGGTACACGGCGATTTCCCGGGTACGGTCGAGATCAAGCCCGAAAGCTCCGAACTGATCGTCAACGGCAACCGGATCCAATTGATCTACGCCGCCAACCCGGCCGAGATCGACTATACCCGCTATGGGATCAAGAACGCATTGCTGATCGACAATACGGGCGTGTGGCGCGACCGCGACAGTCTGCAGGTACACCTGCGACCGGGCATCGCCCAGGTGCTCCTTACCGCGCCCGGAAAAGGCATCCCGAATATCGTGCATGGCGTCAACCAATCGCTGCTCGACGACGGCGACCAGGCCGTCTTCTGCGCCGCCTCCTGTACGACTAACGCCATCGTGCCGGTTCTGAAGGTCGTCGACGAAACGCTCGGCATCGAGCGCGGACATATCGAGACGATCCACGCCTATACGAGCGACCAAAACCTGCTCGACAATTTTCACAAGAAGCCGCGGCGCGGACGCAGCGCCGCTATCAATATGGTACTGACCAGCACCGGCGCCGCTTCGGCCGTGACCAAGGTGCTGCCGCAACTCGACGGCAAACTGACCGGCAACTCGGTGCGCGTTCCCACGCCTAACGTATCGCTGGTCATCCTCAACCTTACTCTCGGACAGCCGACGACCCAGGAACAACTCAACGGCCTCATCCGCCACGCTTCGCTGCATGGCGATCTGGTCGAGCAGATCCAGTATTCCACTTCGACCGAGTACGTGTCGAGCAATGCCGTCGGCACTACCACCACCTCGGTGCTCGACGCTCCGTCGACCATCATCTCGGCCGATGGGCGCAACGCGACCCTGTACCTGTGGTACGATAATGAGTTCGGCTATACTTGTCAGGTAGTGCGCCTGGCGAAGCATGCGGCGCAGGTGCGGCGGAAGGTGTTTTACTAGATCCTGGATCCAGAATCCAGGATCCAATCAATTATCCCCCTCCGGTTCCTCCGTGATGGCCACGGGCCGGTTGATGCTCTCCTGCAGGGAGATGAACGTTTCGGTGCGCTGGATACCGGGGATCTTTTGGATCTTGTCGTGCAGCACCTGGCGCAGGTGCATGGTGTCGCGGCAGATGATCTTGGCGAAGATGTTGTAAAGCCCGGTGGTGTAATGGGCGGCGACGATCTCGGGGATCTGTTCGAGCTGTTCGGCCACCTCATCGTACAGCGAGCTCTTGTCGAGGTAAATGCCGAGGAAGGCACAGATGTCGTATCCGAGTTTGGTATGGTCGATATCCAGGTTGTAGCCCTGCACGATCCCCATTTCGACGAGCTTGTTCATGCGCACATGGATCGTGCCCCCGGACACGAAGAGGCGTTTCGCGATGTCGGTATAGGGCGTCTTGGAATTGTGCATGAGGATCGATAATATTTGTTTGTCAAGTTTGTCGATTTCGTGCTGCTTGCTCATTGCTTGTCAAATTTTCATCTAATTTGCAGAATTGTTTTTAAATTTTGAAAAGATCAGAGAGCTTTTGACTATTTATCATATATTTCGCAAATAGCCGGGATGGATCCACCTGGTCCGCCGGATAAAGCGACCGACCGCTCTAAACTGTTTGCCCATAAAAACAGTTAGTCTGAAAGGCGCCCGGCTTTTGGCTTCGGAGGGCCGTCATCTAGTCTAACTTCAATTGCACTCGACGATGAATCAAGATTCCCCGCGCAAGAACCGGAATTTCACGATATGGGTACCGCTCCTTTTTTCCCTGGTCCTGGTAGCCGGGATGATCATTGGGATGCGGATACAATCGGCGGCCCCGCCGATGACGGTGATCAAATCCGACGATCTGGCGGGTGGGGGAGTGCTCGGCGCCGGCAAGATCGAAGAGCTTATCCGGTACATCGAGGCCAAGTACGTAGACTCGGTCGATCGGGAGAAGCTGGTCAACGAAGCGATCGACCACCTGCTCGAGCAGCTCGACCCGCACTCCACTTACCTGACGGCCGAACAATTACAGGAAGTGAGCGAACAGCTCGACGGCAATTTCGAAGGGATTGGGATCGAGTTTATGATCCTCGACGATACGATCCGGGTCATCAGCCCGCTCTCGGGCGGGCCGTCGGAAGCCGTCGGCATTCTTCCCGGCGACCGCATCGTCGAGATCGAAGACAGCATTGTCGCAGGGGTGCAGATCGACACCGATCAGATCATGGAAAAACTGCGGGGAAACAAAGGCACCGAAGTGGAAGTCGGCATTCTGCGGGGTCATGAACAGAAGGTCCGCCATTTTACCATTACGCGCGACCGCATCCCGGTGCATAGCGTCGATGTGGCCTATATGCTCGACGAAAAAACCGGTTATGTCAAGATCAGCCGCTTCAGCGCCACGACCTCGACCGAATTTCTGGAGGCGATCGGGCCGCTGGTGGAAAATCACAGCATGCAGGATCTGGTTATCGACCTGCGGCAGAACCCGGGCGGGTATTTGCGGGAGGCGACCGATGTACTCAGCCAGCTCTTCCGCGAGCGCGATAAACTGCTGGTGTATACGGAAGGGAACTCGGTGAACCGCCAGGAATACAAGACCACCGGGCGGGCGCTATACAACATCAAGGACCTGGCGATCCTGATCGACGAGGGTTCCGCCTCGGCCAGCGAGATCCTGGCCGGCGCCATTCAGGATCAGGACCGTGGCGTCATCATCGGCCGCCGCTCTTTCGGCAAGGGGCTCGTGCAGGAGCAATACCGCCTTCGCGACGGCTCGGCGATCCGGCTCACCGTGGCGCGCTATTACATTCCATCGAACCGGTCCATCCAGAAGAATTATGAAGACCGCACGGCCTACTCGCACGACGTGCTCGATCGCTATGAATCGGGCGAACTCTATTCCCGCGACAGCATCCATCTGTCCGACACGACCACCTATCTGACCGCTTCCGGCCGGAAGGTGTTCGGCGGCGGGGGCATCATCCCCGACGTGTTCGTGCCGCTCGACACCAGTTACCTCAACGACGCCTTCTTCCACCTGCGCCCCCTGATCCCGTCCTACGTTTTCCGCTATTACGAAGATCACCGGGCCGATCTGGCCGGTTACGACCTCGCCTCTTTCCGGCGCGGATATCAGGCCGACGAGCGCTTCTGGCAAAACTTCCTCGCCTTTGCCAATGACGGATCGGCCGACTATCCGGCATCGGAATTGGCGACGGCCAAGCCGCGCCTCCTGCACCTGCTCAAGGCCCGCCTGGCCAAACACCTGTTTGAAGACGTAGGGTACTATACTGTGTTGAACGATCGCGATGAAGATGTGCAGAAGGCGATCGAAATGCTGCACCTGCCCAACCCGCTCACGGAGAATTGATCCAAGATCCAAAAGATCATTCCCGCAAGAATTCCAGCTCTTCTTTATCCGACAAGCGAGCGATCACCGAAGGTTCGCCGAAGGTGCGCTCCTTTTGGCGGTGCTTGACCACCTGATCGACTCCTTCGATGAGCAGCGAACTGATCTCTCCGAAGTGGGTAGGACGCGCCATTCGGCCGATATGGGCCGAACTGGCGACGACCGGCCTGCCGAGCAGCCCGATCAGGCGCCGGCAGAATTCGTCCTTCGGAATGCGTATAGCCACGCTGCCGTCGGGCGCCAGCGCCAGGGGCGGCAGTTGGCGGCCGTCGGGATAGACCACCGTCAGCGGGCGGGAGTGGTAATAAAGGAGCGTTTCCACACGCGGGTGGAGGTGATCCACATAGCGGCGTAACATGTCGACGGAATCGACCAGAAGGATCACGGGCTTGTCGTGCGGGCGGCCTTTCAATTTAAAAAGGCGGTGCAGAGCTACCACGTTGGTTGCATCGCAGCCCACGGCCCAGAGCGTGTCGGTGGGGAATAAGATCAGCCCGTCGTTGCGCAAGACCTGGACAGCTTTGTCCAGTTCGGCGGCAGGGATCAGACTTGTCGAATGATTCGTAAAAACTTCCATGTAGAAGTGATCGTTGTTAGGGTTTATCCACAGTCGTTCCATGGTTCAAGAAGCCAAAGCCTGCTATGTGACTGGGCTTCGGCAAGCCCTTTTGTATGTGTAGAACTCTCTCCTGATGTCGGGCGCTGCCACTTAAATAGACGCTTTTTTTCGGCAGAAGATGGGTGGTAGTCCCATTTTTTGTAGAAAAATGTCGCCAATGCGTACTTCCCGGCGCTCCAGGCCCGCCTATTTGCTTAGGCCCGGGCGGCCAGACTGAGGGGGAAGGTCTCCTCGCTCTGCTGTCGGTATAAACCCCCGGGAAAACACATAGTTCAATCTGTCAACTGGCTGTCCAAACGCCGCGCTTTTGATTCCTGCCCGGCAATATTGACCCCGAGAATGAGTTATTCTAAAGGGTAAGTGGTAAATTTCGGCAGGCGAACGGAAAAATACCAACATTACCCGAACAAAAACGGTTTGCCGACCATTTCGCTGAAGCAGAGCGGTCGTTTGCGCATTTGCAGACGGCAAGGCGCCGGAAAGGAAGCCGGGACCTGTTCGTCGGTACATAATAAACTGCAGGAAAAACGGGCTATTGCCCTGTTAAGTAAAAAAAGAGGCCGTTCGAAGAAGGCCCCGACAAGCTGCGCCAGCTACTTACCAACATCTCGAAGTCTTGCTTTATGGAAAATGCCGGATCTCGGGCAATCGCTTCAGGCCGGCCCAGGGGAGGACTGCTCCCTCATTTTCTCAGGTCAAAATGAGCATGAATTGACACGGAACAGATTTTTCTTGCTATGGACGATGCTTGCAGCGGTGCTTCCCCTGCAGGCGGCCCACATTATCGGTGGAGAGATCACCTATGACTGTTTGGGTGGCGGCAACTATCGGTTCACGATGAAGATCTACCGCGATTGCGCCGGTGGAGGGGCCGAGTTCGATAGCGCTCCGGCGGCGCCCTTTAATGCGACCCTGACCTTGTTCGAAGGCAACAACACTCAGCCTGCCAGCGTCTTCGAGCTGGGGACGCCGATCGTCACCAGGATAGAACCGACCCTCGACAACCCCTGCCTTACCGTGCCGCCCGGTATATGTGTGGAGGAAGGGGTATACATCTTCGACCTGCAATTGCCCCTGAGTCCGGATTCCTACCATATCGTCTATCAGCGCTGTTGCCGCAACAACTCCATCACCAACATCGTCGATCCGGGCAACGTCGGCGCTACTTATACGACGGAACTGACGGCCAAGGCCCAAAGTCTTTGCAACGACAGCCCAACCTTCAAGAACTTTCCGCCGATCGTGATCTGTGCCGGCGAACCGCTCAACTTCGACTTTTCGGCGGTCGATCCCGACGGCGACGAATTGACCTACAGCCTGTGCAGTCCGTACCAGGGGGGCGGCCCGAACCAGAACCAGGCGACCATCCTCTCCGGGGTGGCCCCCAATCCCGACGCCCCTCCGCCCTTCAATAACGTATTCTTCATCACGCCGCCTTATAGCGCCGCCAATCCGATGGGCGGCAATCCGCAGATCGCTATCGATCCCAATACCGGACTGATCACCGGCACGCCAACGGTGCAGGGGCAGTTCGTCGTAGGCGTTTGTGTGGAAGAGCGGCGCGACGGTGAACTGCTCAGCGTCCTGCGCCGCGATTTTCAGTTCAATGTGACGATCTGCGAACCCACCGTCGTAGCCGACATCCTGGAAGACGAGATCATCAACGGCAACGCCTTTCTGGTGCGCTCCTGCGGCGACAGCACGGTGACTTTCATCAACGAAAGCTTCCAGCAACAGAACATTTTCGAGTACGCCTGGTCGTTCGATCTGAACGGAACTCCGGTTACCTCCTCCGATGAAGACCCCACCATCACCTTCCCCGGACTGGGTACCTACCAGGGGCAACTCATCGTCAATCCCAATACCATCTGCGACGATACGGCCGATATTTTCGTGTCGATCTTCCCGGAGATCGTGGCCGACTTCGAATTCGAGTACGACACCTGCGTGGCAGGACCGGTCACGTTCACCGACCTCTCTTATTCAGGGGCAGGGCCCAATGCGATCACCGATTGGACCTGGAATTTTGGCGATGGGGTGGAGGTGTCGGAGCAAAACCCGGTGCACACCTACGCTATTCCGGGAAACCTGCCCATCTCCCTGCAAGTGACCGATATCAACGGCTGTCAGGACGTGCTCACCCAGCCGATCAATTATTTCCCCGTGCCGGCCCTGGTGGTGGTCGCGCCGACCGATCTCGTCGCCTGCCAGCCGGCCACGATCACCTTCAACAACCTCTCGATCCCTATCGACGAAACCTACGACATCGTCTGGGATTTCGGCGACGGTAATTTCGGCAGTGGGGTTAGTCCGACCTATACCTATGAAGATCCGGGCATTTTCAGCGTGGCCATCGAGATCACTTCGCCGATCGGCTGCTACACCGATACCGTATTTCCGAACCTGATCGAGGTCCGGCCCTCGCCGACGGCGGGCTTCGATTACGAACCCAAGAATCCGACCAGTTTCCAGCCTACGGTGAGTTTTATCGACCAATCGATCGAGGCGCAGACCTGGAAATGGGAATTTGGCGGCATCGTCGGGTCGTTCGAGCCCGAGCCGGTCTATACCTTCCCCGATACCGGCCTGCAGGTCGTGACACAGATCGTCACTCATGCCAGCGGCTGCAAGGACACTGCGCAGGCCCTGATCGACGTAGTGCCGCTGGTCACTTATTACCTGCCCAACGCCTTTACCCCGAACGGCGACGGTCTCAACGAGGGATTCCGGGGCGATGGCGTCATGGAAGGAGCCATCGGCTTCCAAATGCAGATCTGGAACCGCTACGGCGAGCTCGTTTTCGAATCCTCGAACCCCTTCGAGGCCTGGAACGGCCGCAAGCACAATAGCGGCGAGGAGTCCCCGCAGGGCGTGTATGTGGTTGTCGTTCAGTATACCGAACCTCGCGGCAGGCAGGTGCAATTGAAGGGCTACGCCACCCTGATCCGTTAGGACATCCCGATGGCGGAAAAATTTGTCGGTTCCGGGCGAAACCCGGCGCCTTTCGCCAAAAACCGGAAAGGTATCGGTGCTTTTTAGTACTTTTCGAAAGAAATCGCGATCCTTTGTCACTCCGGATGCCCGGGCATCTATCCTTAAGCCTGTTGGGGATGAGAAAAATTTACCTACTGTGGTGGTTGCTGGCGACTGCCTTTCCAGTTTCCACCTTTGCCAAACACATTATCGGGGGCGTTTTTACGTACGAGTGTCTGGGAAACGGCACCTACGCCTTCACCCTGAAGATGTACCGCGACTGTTCGGACCCCACCGGGGCGGGCTTCGATTTTTCAGCTCCCATTTCGATCTACAAGGGCAACTCGCAGACGCCCATCACCACGCTTTTCCTCAATCCCGACCAGATCACCCCCCTCGAGCCGGAGATCAACGATCCTTGCCTGATCCTTCCGCCCAACATCTGCGTGCAGGAGGGGATCTACAGTTTCACCTATACCTTCGCCGACTGGCCGTCGACCGAGAGTTATCACCTGTCCTATCAGCGATGCTGCCGCAATGCAACCATCACCAATATCGTTCAGCCGGGCGATACCGGCGCTACCTTTACCGTCGAGATCAAGCCCGAGTCGCAAGCCTTGTGCAACAACAGTCCGACCTTCGATAACTTTCCGCCGATCGTGATCTGCGCGGGCCAACCCATCGATTTTCATCATGCAGCAACCGATCTCGAAGGCGACCAGCTGATCTACGAACTTTGTGCGCCGCTCAAGGGCGGCGGCACCTTCGGCGGCAACGGCTGCAACGGGATCGCCCCGAATCCGGCCTGCCCGCCGCCCTACGATGCGGTCGATTATTTCCCGCCTTATACCCCGCTCAACCCCTTGGGCGGCAATCCGCCGATGACCATCGACGCGGTGACGGGCTTGCTGACCGGAACGCCGGTCTTGCTGGGGCAGTACGTGGTGGGCGTCTGCGTCAAGGAGTTTCGCAACGGGCAGCTACTCAGCGTTATCCAGCGCGATTTTCAGTTCAATGTGGCCAGCTGCGAACCGGTCGTGTTTGCCGAGATCGAGGAGGATTCGCTGCTGGGTCAGCAGAACTTCTTGCTGCAGGCCTGCGCCGATGAAGACGTGGAGATCGTCAATCTCAGCAACCTGAACCCCGCGCTCGACATCTTTTATTGGGAATTTCTGATCGACGACAGTCTGTACGTCTTCAACGAGCTGGAACCGCAGATCGATTTTCCCGGTTCGGGTCAGTACCAGGGGGCCTTCCTGATCAATCCCGGCAGTATCTGCGGAGACACGGCCAGGGTGACGGTCGAGATATTGCCCGAGATCCAATCGGACTTTAGTTTTTCCTACGACACCTGCCGTGCCGGCGCCGTTTTCTTTGCCGATCAGACGGAAGCCGGCAGCGAGGTGGTAGAGTGGAAATGGTTCTTCGGCGACGGCGAGATCTCCGAATATCCCGATCCGACCCATTTGTATGCCGGCCCGGGAGAATATCCGGCGACCTTGCTGGTCACCGATTCGCGCGACTGCCAATCGGCGGTCACTAAAGACGTGCGCTATTTTCCGGTGCCGGCCCTGATCCTGGTATCGCCCAACGATACCGTGAGTTGCCCGCCGGCCGTAGTCAGGTTCTCTAATCTCTCGTCGCCGGTCGACGACACCTACCAGGTTTTCTGGGAATTCGGCGATGGCGGGACTTCGATGGACTTTAGCCCCGAACATCAGTACGACGCCCCCGGCATTTACTCCGTTCGCCTCGAGATCGTCTCCCCGATCGGCTGCGTCACCGATACGACCTATACCGATCTGATCGAGATCCAGGAACCGCCGGTGGCCGATTTTTCCTACTCGCCGGATTACCTCAGCAATTTGCAGCCCGAGGTCGCGCTGACCGACGCTTCGCAATACGCCTACTTCCGCGACTGGTACCACAATGGCCAGCCGATCGGTAGCAAGACGGAGTTCGTCTATATGTTCCCGGATACCGGCCTGCAGCAGATCACCCTGATCGCCACGCACTACGAAGGTTGCCGCGACACCCTGAGCCGGTGGATCGACGTAACGCCCGAGATCCGGTTCTTTATGCCCAATGCCTTTACGCCGAACTACGACAGCCTGAACGACCTGTTTGGTCCGACCGGCATCTTCCTCGGGATCACCGGCTATCGCCTGCAGGTCTGGGATCGCTGGGGCGGCCTGGTCTTTGAGTCCGACGATCCGTACCAAAGCTGGAACGGGCAACAAAACAACAGCGGCCGGCTGGCCCCCGACGGGGTCTATGTGTACCAGGTTTCATTCGTGGGACCGCGCGGTGCGCCGGAGGAACACCGCGGGTTCATCACCCTGATGCGATAGACCCCACAGCTTTCGCAAGCGGTCGGAACGCTCCGAGCGTTCCGACCGCTATGCTATGCGAAATGGACACCTTTTTTTCGCCATTTCTGTTTCTGGAATTAAAATATTCCTTACCTTTGTGGGCCCGTTATGAAGATGGTTGTCGGAAGAGCTGCTTCGGCGGGATTCTGGTACCACCTAAATTCGACGAACAATGGACGCAATTAAATTTGTACAGGAGCAACTAGCCCAGAAGAAGGACTATCCCGCCTTTCGTCCTGGCGACAACATCGTAGTGAACTACCGGATCGTGGAAGGAAACAAGGAGCGGATCCAGGCTTTCCGCGGCGACGTGATCCAGATCAAGGGCGAAGGCGCCACCAAGACTTTCACGGTGCGCAAGATGTCTAATGGAGTTGGGGTCGAGCGGATCTTTCCGTTCACTTCGCCGAACATTGTCGACATCCAGTTGCTGAAGCGCGGCAAGGTTCGCCGCTCGCGCCTGTTCTACCTGCGCGGCCTGGTGGGCAAGAAGGCCCGCATCCAGGAGCGCAAGTTCATCAAGAGCTGATCTCAAGGATATTTTTCATACGCCTGGAAGGGGGCATTGACCATGGGGTCGATGCCCCCTTTTGACGTTTTGGGGGGTATTACCGTAAGGTAGTTTTCGTGCGTTCCGACCGCTCCAAGCGGTCAGAACGCTATTAACCTCGGCGGCGTGATCCACCCTTAATCGATCTTCAGCGTTTCGATGAGGAACAGCTCGGTCGCCACCTGGAAATCTTCCGGACTCAGGCCCTTCAGGACTACCGAGCGTGCCGTCTCCGTGTTCGGAAAAACCTGCACGTACTCGCCTTTCCGTCCGATCAGCACCGGCATGTCGAAGCCAGGCACCTGTGCCTCCCATTTGAAGAAGACTTCCAGGTCGTCGCCTTGGGGTTTCAGACGGTACAGGAGCTTCGGAACGGCCGGGTACCAGAGGTATTGTTCGAAGAAGGCCGTGAAGTCGCGGCCGGTGAAATCGTTGACGAATTGCACAAAATCGTCGGTCCGGATGTTCGACAAGGCGCACTGCTGGTAGAAGGATTTCAGGAGGGCGAACCAGCGTTCGTCGTCGTTGATGGCATGTCGCAGGGTGTGTAGTACCCAGGCGCCTTTGTAGTAGTGATCGCTGTAGTGCCATTTCTCCCAGTTGACATCGGGCGGGCCGAGGATCGGCTGGCGGTTGCCGATGTGGCCAAGCATGCCTTTCATGTAGCGGACGGCGTCGGGATAGCTGAATTCACATTCGACGAACAAGGCCTCCATGTAGGTGGTAAAGGATTCATGGATCCACATTTCCGACAGGTCGTTGCAGCTAACGCTGTTGCCGAAATACTCGTGTCCGGTTTCATGCACGATGACGTAGTCCCAGTCCATATCGCGCGGGATCATACTGCCCAGGTAGCCGCGCAGGTAGCGGTTGCCGTAGGCGATGGCGCTTTGATGTTCCATGCCGAGGTAGGACGTTTCCACCAACGCGAAGCCGTCGCGCCAGAAAGGATATTTCCCGAAGAAGCGCTCGAAGCAGGCCAGGGTCGGTTGTACTTGCCGGAAATGCTCCCGGGCTTTCGCTTCGTTGTACGGCAGTACATAGTAGTCGAGCGCCAGCGAATCGCCGTCGGCCGCCACGTACACATCGCTGAAGTGGGCATAGTCGGCGATATTGAGGGTGACGTTGTAATTGTTGATCGGATAGGAAACGAACCAGTCAAAACGCGTGTATCCGCCGGGTAGGGCGGTTTGTCCGCGCAGGTTGCCGTTGGCGACGCATTGTAGCCCCGTAGGCACGGCGACCCGGATCGATACGCTATCGGGTTCGTCGGAGAGGTGATCTTTGTTCGGCCACCAGAGGCTGGCGCCGTCGCCCTCGCAGGCCACGCCGACCCAGGGCTTGCCGTTGCGGTCTTTCGACCAGACAAACCCGCCGTCCCAGGGCGGGTTGCGCGCCGCCTGGGGCTGACCCCGGTAGGCGATGCGGAGACGGTGGCGGCTGCCGGGGAGCAGCGTTTCGGTGAATTCGACGAAAACGGCATTGTGCTCGCGGCTGTAGCGCAGCGGGCTGTTCTGCCAATCGATCCGCGTGATCTCCATATTGGCGTACAGGTCGATCTGCAATCGCCGGGTCGGTTCCAGTACGACGAAATCCATGCTGACCGACCCCTCCAGGTACTTCCGGTCGATATCGACCCGCAGGTCGAGTTCGTAGAAGCCCACGTCGTAGCAGCTGCGTTCCGGACGCAACATGCCCCGCAGGGTGTCGCTCTGATTGAAGGAATAGCGTTCGTAAAAATCGCGCTGCCCGAAACCCGGCAGCGAGCACAGACCAAAGGCCAGCAAGAGCGGCCAAAACAAGAAGCGGGGAAGTGATGTTTTCATAAAGCTCGTCGTCAGCGGTTAAGCTCGAAGCAGCTAATCTACGGCTCGCCGCCCCAAAACACAAAACAAACGGTTCAATCTGGATCTTTCATGCGTTTCTTACCTTTTTTTGCGGTTCTCTTCCTGCTCGACCTCTATGCCTTTCAGGCCGTCTGCGTGCTGATCGCCTCCTGGCCGGAAGCCGAGGCCGCCTGGCTGAGTGCGGCCTACTGGTCGGTGCCCGCGCTGGTGGTTGTCCTTCTCCTGGCTCATCAGCGCGGCCGGATCGATTGGGACGATCGGCGCTGGACCCTCCTGCGGTCCTTTCTCATCATCCTGTACTTGTCGAAATTCCTGATCGCCGGCGGCGTGCTCGTCGACGACCTGCGCCGGATGGCCCTGGGTATCTGGGAGTGGGCTCGCGGCGCCGGCCCGGCCGACCTCGACCGCTCGCCTACGCTGTCGGCCATCGCCCTGGCGCTGGGCGGCATACCGCTGGTAACGCTCACCTACGGCATGCTGCGCAACCCGTACCGCTACCAGGTACTGCGGCAGAAGGTCCGGATCCCCGGCCTGCCGGCGGCCCTGGAAGGGCTGCGCATTGTGCAGATCTCCGACATACATTCCGGGAGTTTTACCCGTACCGAGCCCCTGCACGACGCCATTCGATTGATCGACGAACAGCGCCCGGACCTGGTATTCTTCACCGGCGACCTGGTCAACAACCAGGCCGCAGAGATGGAGCCCTACCGCGAGATCTTCGCCGGGATCCGGGCGAAGTACGGCGTCTATTCGGTGCTGGGCAACCACGATTACGGCGACTACGTCGGCTGGCCGGACCAGGAGACAAAAGTGCGCAACTTCCGGCGGCTGGTCGATCTGCACCGGCAAATGGGCTGGGAACTGTTGCGCAATGAACACCGCGTGGTGCCGATCGGCAATGCGACGGTTGGGGTGATCGGGGTCGAAAACGCCTCGGCCCATCCCCGCTTCCACCAATATGGCGACCTGCGCAGGGCGGTGGAAGGCCTGCCCGAAGTCGACCTGCAACTCCTGCTGTCGCACGATCCCTCGCACTGGCGCCAGGAAGTGACCTCCGCCTTCCCGCAGATCGCGCTGACCTTCTCGGGGCACACCCACGGGATGCAGTTCGGCATCGAGATACCAGGCGTGTTCAAATGGAGCCCGATCCAGTACGTCTACCGCGAGTGGGCGGGCCTGTACCGCGAGGGAAACCAATACCTGTATGTGAACCGAGGGCTGGGGTTTCTCGGATACCCGGGTCGGGTAGGCATCCTGCCGGAGATCACCGTCGTCGAATTGGTGGGGAGTTGAGCGCATCAGGGATGCGCATATCGCCCGAAATTTGTTACATTTGATCTCAATTATTCTTCAATCCACCATCGACATGAGCGGCCGTAACCTCTTCTTCGTCTTCCTTCTCCTGCTCGGCGCTTCTTGCCAGGACGAACCGGACAGCGCCTACCAAACGGAAATGTTCCTCGGACGTTGGGAATTGAGTGAAGCCCTGCGCAACGGCGAACCTACGCAGACCCTCGGACGGGCCTTTTTCGAGTTTCTGCCGGAAAACAAACTGCTGACCAACCTGGCCGGCGTTCAGGAAGAGTATACCTATGAACTGCAAGGCGAACAGCTTTCGCAAAAAGGAGGCCGTCTTCCCCTCGACATGAAGATCGATTCGCTGTCTGACTCGACCCTGGTGCTGTCGATGACTATCCGTGATACCCCTTTTAAACTGACCCTTAACCGGGCCCGGCCCGAGGCGGAACAGGAAGAAACCCTGCAGTAGATTGGCGCCGGGAGGCTTTGCAATAGGACTGGAGGTTGCGGCATCCCCCTCGCACGAGAATCTGCCAACTCCCAGCCGCTTGCCGGCTTCTCGAAAGTGCTATGCGATGGCTCGTTAAAGGGCGCCCGATAGTTGCGCGCGCGCTCAAATTCGCGTATCTTATTAGACGGACCGTTCATTCAGGAGCCTGACTTTTGGAAATTCCTGGTGAGGAGCTGCTTTGTAGGTTGTTTACTTTAATGAAAAATTTGTGCCATGAGATCCCTTTTTTGGCTAGTGTGTTTCTTGCTGGGCGCTTCCACTTCGGCGCAAGCGCTCAACGCCAGCGTGTCGTATTCGACCTTTAAAGCCCCCAACCTGAATTTTGTGGAGATCTACCTGAATGTGGTCGGCTCTTCGGTCAGCTTCGTTCCGGTCGACAGCACGCAGTATCAGGCTTCGGTGAAGGTCATCATCCTCTTCCGGCAGAATGGCGAAGTAGTGAAGTTCGACAATTACCTCCTGAACAGCCCCGTGACGACCCACCTGCTCGATTTCATCGATCTGAAGCGGTACGGCCTCGAAAACGGCGTTTACGAACTGGAGGTGTCGGTAGAGGATATCCACGAGGAAGGCAACGCCAAAACCTACCGGGCCGAGCTGTCGATCGACTACGGCGACGATCGCGTGCAGCAGTCCGATATCCAGCTCCTGGCCGACATTCGCCCGGGCGAAGCGCCCGATCCCTTTGTCAAGAACGGCTTTCATCTCGAAGGTCTGCCCTTTAACTTCTACCGGCAGGAAGCGGGAAAGCTCAGCTTTTACAACGAGATCTACAATACGACCCTGATCGCCGACGACTTTCTGGTCAGCTATTCGATCGAGCGGGTCTTCGGAAATGGAAACACCGAAAAGGTCTTGATCGGCCACAAGCGACGCAGCCCGCAGCCGGTGGTGGTCCTGCTCATTCAAATGGACATCACCCAGCTGGAGTCGGGCAACTATCAGTTGGTGGTCGAAGTGCGCGACCGGCATAAGGAACTCCTGAGCAAAAAGGCCGTACCCTTCCAACGAAGCAACCCCTATCTCAACATGCAGGAGGAAACGCTGGCCAACGCGCCTCTCGAAGAGGAATTCGTCGGCAAACTCACCCTCGACGAACTGCGCTA
>JAGQXA010000431.1 GCA_020436865.1 Saprospiraceae bacterium
ATGGATGCCGCCGTGCTGGCCGCGGCAGTGGCCGACTACCGGCCGGCGCAAACGGCCAAGGAGAAGATCAAGAAAGGCACGGAGGAAATGACCCTGCGCCTGGAGAAAACCCCCGACATCGCCGCCAGCCTGGGGCGGGTCAAGCGGCCCGACCAACTTCTGGTAGGCTTTGCCCTGGAAACCGAAGACGAACTGGCCAATGCCCGGGAAAAGCTCGAACGCAAGAACTTCGACCTGATCGTGCTCAATTCGCTGCGCGATGCCGGCGCCGGCTTCCATCACGACACCAACAAGGTCACGATCCTCTATCGAAACAATAAGGCCGACCATTTTCAGTTAAAGTCTAAGAAAGCGGTGGCCGAAGACATTGTCGTCGCCATGGCCCGGCACTGGGGGCTGGATGAGCAACCTCAGGCCGCCGGTTAGCGCCCGGCGCCGCGCCACTTTATAAAAGCCAAGAACTATGCTGCGTCAACTTACTCTGACCCTGATCCTTTGCACCGGACTGCTGAGCGTTCTGCACGCCCAGGAACTCGATGTGAAGGTGACGATCAATACGCCGACCCTGCAACAGGCCGACCCCAAGGTGTTCGAAGAACTCAAGGCGGCGATCGAGCGCTTCATGAACAACCAGCGCTGGACCAACGACGCCTACCAAACCAGCGAACGGATCAAGGTCAGCATCGTGTTGACCGTGTCGGAAGAATATTCGGCTACGGCTTTCGGCGGCGATCTGGCCATCCAGGCAGTGCGGCCGGTATACGGCAGCACCTATGAAACGCCCCTACTTTCACACCTCGATCGCGACGTGACCTTCGGTTATGAGCAGTACCAGCCGATCGAATACAGTCAGAACAGCTTTAACGACAATCTGTCGTCGATCCTTTCCTTTTATGCGTTCATTGTCCTGGGAATGGATTACGATTCCTTCTCGCCCTTCGGCGGAGAGCCCTATTTCCAACAGGCGCAGGAGGTGATCAATACGATCCCCTCGTCCGTGGCAGCCGCAAACCCGGGCTGGCAATCGCTCGACGGCAACCGCAACCGCTACTGGATCGTCGAAAACCTGCTTTCCCCGCGGGTGCGGCCGTATCGGCAGGCGATCTACGACTATCACCGGCAGGCGCTCGATATCATGGGAACGGACGTCACTTCAGGCCGTACCATCATGGTCAACGCCCTGGAGCAGTTGAATAAGGTCAACCAGTCGTACCCTAATTCCATGATCATCCAGATGTTCGTGAACGCCAAGAGCAACGAGATCGTCGAGATCTTCAAGCAAGGCAACCCGCAGGAGAAAAACCAGGTCATCCAATTCATGACCAAGATGGATGCCGCCAATGCCTCCAAGTATAAATCGATCCGCGGCTAAGCCGGCCCGTGGCGGCGACCGGGGAAGAGCATTCCAAGCTATGAAGAAGTACACGTTTTTTTTCGTTCTGTTGTCTTTTGCCATCCTGTCGGAAGCGGGGGCGCAACCACGAGAGGCGCCCGCGACCCTGCAGTGGGGAAAGGAGTACCGCGAGCCGGGCAATTCCTTCCTGTCGAAGGTGATCAGCGCGGGGAAGAACCAGGTCTA
>JAGQXA010000432.1 GCA_020436865.1 Saprospiraceae bacterium
AGGCTTCGGCGTAGATCCGGGAGAAATAGGCGGGGTTGGAAATGCCGACTTCATAGCCGACTTCCGAGATGTTCAGATCGGTGGTCAGGAGGAGTTCGCGGGCCTGGTGCAGACGGACCATCCGGACAAACTCGGTAGTGGAGCGGCCGGTCAGGGCCTTGACCTTGTTGTGCAGTTGGGTGCGGCTGACAGCCAGGGCCCGGCAAAGTTGCACGATGCCGAAGTCTTCTTCTTCGAGGTTTTGAAGCACCAGTTCCCGCAGTTTCTGAACGAAGACGTCTTCCACCCGCACTTCCTCCGAAGCAGCGGGCTGCTCGGCAAAGGAAGGGGTGCGGTAGCGTTGCTGTAGTTTCCGGCGCAGGGCCAACAGCTGTTCGAGGCGAACCAGCAGTTCTTCCTGCTCGAAGGGCTTGGTCAGGTAGGCATCCGCCCCCCGGCGCAGGCCGCTGATCCTCGACTCGAAATCGGCCTTGGCGGTCAGAAGGATGATGGGGATGTGGCTGGTGCGCTCGTCGTTCTTCAATGTGTCGCAGAGGGCGAACCCGTCTTTTACCGGCATCATCACATCACTCACGATGAGATCGGGCACCTGTTCGATGGCCAGGTCGATCCCCTGTTGCCCGTCGACGGCCGTGAGCAGGTGGTAGTGCGGCTCCAGGCAAGCGGTCAGGTACAGGCGCACGTCGGGGTGGTCCTCGACGATGAGCAGAGTGGGCCTTTCGCCCTCTATCTTCTCCTCCGGAGACGAATGATCAGTGACCGTGGGGGGCGCCACCACGGGCGCCTTGTCCTGGGGCGGAGAGTCCGTGGATAGCGGCTGGATATCCAGGGTAGCTCGCAGCGCCTGCACTTTCGCCGTCCGAAGGATCGGGAACTTCAGCGTAAAGGTCGTGCCTTCACCGAGCACGCTCGCCACCTCGATCGTTCCGCCGAGCAGCTCGACCAGTTCTTTGGTCAGGGCCAGACCGACGCCCGATCCGGCCGGCTTGTGGGTGGATTCTTCGTAGCTCAGGGGGTCCGCCTGGTAGAATTGGTCAAAAATAAAGGGCAGCGCCTGCGGGCGGATACCGGGGCCGGTGTCGCGCACCCGGAGGAGCAAGGCTTCCGTGCCGTCGATCGCCGTGCGATCTATTTCCAGAAAGATCTCGGCAGGCCCGGGGGCATACTTGATGGCATTAGACAACAGGTTGGACAGGATCTGCAGCATCTTGTCAGGGTCGTAGTCCATGACCAGTTCGGGAACCGAAGATTGGAAATGAAGGCGGATCCCTTTCAGCTGGGCCATCGAGCTGAACGAATCGGCGAGGTAGCGGCAGAAGGGGATGATATCGCCTTGTACCCAATGGACTTTCAGGGCGCCCGACTCGAGTTTGCGCAGGTCCAGGATCTGATTGATGAGGGTCAGCAGGTGGCTGCTGTTGCGCTGGATGAGTTCCATGCCCTTCTCCAGCCATTGCTCGGGTTGCTGCCGCATCTGGGTGACCATGCCCGATATGACGGTCAGGGGGGTGCGGAACTCATGGGAAATATTGGTAAAAAAGCGAGACTTGACCTGATCGAGTTCCTGTAATTGCCGGGCCTGCGCCTCGATGAGCTCTTTGTCTTCGCGGATCTTTTGCGTACGCTGCTCGACGATGCGTTCCAGGCGACGCCGTTGTCTGACCTCCCGAAAAAGCAGGGTCAACCCGATGCCTGCACCCACAGCAAAGAGCAATAAGTAGAACCAGACCTCCCGGTAGAAAAATTCGGCCACCCGTACTGACACGACAAGAGGCTCCTGTGCCCAGCTTCCGCGGTAGTCGGCGCCGCGGATCAGGATATCGTACCGGCCGGGCGAAAGGTCGGGCAGATAGAGTTGTGATTCATGCCCCAGGAAGATCCAATTGGCAGAAGGCGACTTGCCGGCCGGAACGATCTGGTAATAGAAGCGGTGGTCTTCCGGCCGGACGAGATTCGACAGGGCGAAGTCGAGTTCCAGGTACCGGTGGGCGGC
>JAGQXA010000433.1 GCA_020436865.1 Saprospiraceae bacterium
AATTCCCCGGTTTCCGAATCGGGTTGATCTGGCAAACCGGAGCCCGGATCGATCGCCAGGGTGGCCTCTGGAGGACCGAGGATCATTGGTGCGGCTGCTTCCGCCCCGAGTAATTTAGCATAGGTATCTTCAAAATGCCGTCGCAATTCGAAAAGACTGATCGTTCGATCGCCGTCCAGATCGGCCTGCCCCTTTAAACCATCGATCAGAGTACTGGTGAAGAGACTGCTGTTACTTGGGTCACTGTCGGAAGGCGGGCCAAATAAACGGATCTCTCGCTCCTTGCCCCGGTACGTCGCCCGATCCATGAGCGAGCCTCCCGCAGTAGGCCGGGGGAGGATAGTGACCACCTGCGCTCCCGTGCCGACATTGAGGGTGACCAGGAAGGACTGAAAATACGACACCGGCAAGGCCTTCCCCGGAAACCCGGTCGCCGGCGAATCGTAAGACAACCAGTAAGTTTCATATTCCACCTTTCCGGCTCCGAAAAAGTAGATCACGGCCCGATCTCCATTTTCGGTGACCTGAACCAGCCAATCGAGCGCCGCATTGATCTTGCCCAGGGTGGCCTGTTCGTTCACCAACAGCACGATATCTTCCTTTTGCACGGTGCTTCCCGGGAAGTCCAGCAAGAACCTGGCAAAACGCTCGGCATCCAGGTGGGCATTTTCGTAACCGGCGGCCGGGTTCGACGCATCCGCATACTTCGAAATGCCCACTACCAGCGCCCGTGTTTTTTGGGCCCTTAGGGGAAGGGTAGCCAGGAAAAGTCCGGCGAGGAGGAGAGGAACGGCTCTGCACATAACCGAAGTTAGCAACTTTTCGGGAAACGGCAGTCACCCTGCCAGCAGCCATTCGTCGCCATAGGGGCCGTCGATCTGCCGGACGAGGTCGAAGCCGTTGCGCTCGTAGAAAGGCGCCAGGTTCCGATCGTCGATGGTCAGCCAGAACTTGCGGCCGGGGAAGGCCTGACGCAGCAGTGTAATCCACAGCGAGCCCAGTCCGCGCCCCCGGTGTTTTTCCGAAAAGTAGAGAAAACCGATATAGAGGAAGCCCCGATCGAACCAGCTTTGGGCCAGTTCGCGATAGGAAAGGGCGTCGGGAGAAACGGTGGCGAAGACGATGCCGCCCCCCAGAACTTCCTCGCCGGCCAGCAGTGCGAGAATATGGGCAGATTGCCGGTATTCTAGCCAGTACGGCTCGATCCCTTCCCGCCAGTCGGGCGGAAGGAGGTCGAAGAACATTTCGGGGTTTTCGGTCGTATCGACCAATAGCGGTTCCATCGTCAGAGCAATTCCCAGGCCCAGAGCTTGTCGGAATCTTCGGTCCAGCGGTCGCCGATGTCGGTGCGGTAATAGACGTTGTTGATCAGCACGTTGTTGATGCGGTTGTACAGCAGTTTTTGAGCCTCGCGCATGGTGGTGCCCGTGGCGGAGACGAGCAGGGCCATGCCCGAATCGCCGGTGATCAGCCATTCGCCGTTGACCAGTTTGAGGTGCATGAGGTGCAGGCCTTCCTTCATTTTTTTGCGGACGACCACGACTGCGTCTTTCGAAAAAAGCTTGAAGGTTTCCGGATCGTTGTAGGGGAAGGGCGGCACCACCATGTAGGCGCCCACCTGGAAGCCGCGTTTGGTGTTGATCTCGAAGCGTTCGCCTTTGGCGACCTTATAGAGCAGTCGGCCGAAGGGTTCGTTGATTCCGGCCCGTTGGATGCTCACCTGCGGAAAGCCGAAGCGGGAGGTGAATTCGAGCGGATAGATGCCGTTGCCGTTGACGATGCAGTTGATGTCGATATGGCCGACGAAGCGGTCTTTGGCCAGGGTGGCCTCCATTTTCTTAAGGGTGGCGTCGAAGATGGGGTTGTCGTCGGTCCAGAACATGCTGGTGCCCATTTCGCCCGTAGATACGCCTAGTTCCTTGGGGAAAAGCTTCTTGTGTTCGAAGGTGATGTTGATCGGCTTGAGGAATTCGTGCCCGTTGAAGAAGGCGGCTACGGACACTTCCACGCCGTTCACCTTGCGCTGCAACTGGAAGGTGCCCATGCGGTCGCCCCAGGTTTTTTCGTAGGCTCGCAGCATGCGCACGACGTCGCTGCCGTCTTCTTCCTTGCCGACGAAGAGGAGCTGTTTGTAGTCCTGCGTTTCACCCGAGGGTTTGATGACGTAGGTATTGGGGGTTGCTTCGACGAAAGCGATGGCCTGCTGGAAGGAATCGAATTCGCGGTAGTTCAGGATCTTGATCTTATGGCGCTTCAACTCGTTCTGGCCGAAGCTGCGGTCGAGTTCGAGCTGATCGGTGTATTCGGTGCCGCCGAACACGTACTTGCCGGCTGCCCGCAGTTCTGCGGCGATCTTACCGAACCCGGTATAGTCGAACACGATGAGGTCGGCCCAGTCGAGGTGTTTCTCCCATTGCCGGACCTTCGGTACGAAACCGTCGCCGATCTCGCGGCCGGGCTTGTAGCCGATGTACATTTTCACCTCGTTGCCTTCCTGCTGGACGGCGTGGGCGATGTCGAGGAGGTCGCCCCATTTGGAGACGAAAAGAAACCGCAGTTTCTTTTCCTTCTTTGATTTCATTGAACGGATTGGTTATTTGGGCGCGAATCTATAAAATATACGGCGGTTTTCGTCGGCTGTCACGCGCCGCTGGTCGCATTTTCGACCAAATGCAGCGACCCTTACTAGGGATTGTCCTTACATTTGTCTACCAACCAAATCTATACACATGAGAAGGACCTACCTGACTTTCGCTCTTTTCTCCTTATCCATACCGCTTTTTTCACAGATCAACGCCAAGTTGATGCGGTATATGGACGTTTCCGATACTCAGATCGCTTTCGTTTACGGCGGCGACATCTGGGTCATGCCCAAAGACGGCGGACTGGCCGTGCAGGTCACGCATTCGCCGGGCGAAGAATCCTGGCCGCGCTTTTCGCCCGACGGACAATCGATCGCCTTTACGGCCAGTTACCACGGCAACCCCGATGTGTATGTCATGCCCACTATGGGCGGCGTGCCCACCCGGGTGACCTACCAGTCGCACGACGATCGCATGGTCGACTGGCATCCCGATGGCGAACGCATCTTGTTTGCATCCCGGCGAGAACTGGGACAACGATCTTCCCGTCAGTTTTTTCTGGTGTCGAAAGAAGGAGGTCTTCCCGAGCGGCTCCCCATTCCGTACGGGGAGTTAGCCAGCTGGTCACCCGACGGCAATCAACTGGCCTACATCACCAAGATCACCGAAAACTATCCCTTCAAGCGCTACCGGGGCGGTTTGGCCTCCGACGTGCTCCTGTACGATCAGCGCAGCGGGAAAGTGGAGAACATCACCCACCATCGCGCCAACGACGGCAAGCCGGCCTGGGCGGGCGATAAGGTGTATTTTCTTTCCGACCGCGGCGAGCACATGCGGCTAAATATCTGGTCGTACGATACCCGCACCAAGGCCATTGCCCAGGTGACCCACTTCACCGACTTCGACATTTCCTTTTTGTCGGCGGGTGGCGGAAGCCTCGTGTTCGAAGTCGGCGGCGTATTGTATCTGATGGACGCGGCGAGCCAGGATTATCGCCCCCTTACCGTGAACGTGATCAGCGATCTTTCTGTCGAAATGCCCCGCGCTGAAAAAGTGGGCGACCGCATCCGCAACGCCACGGCCGCTCCCGGCGGCAAGCGGATCGTGTTTGAGGCTCGCGGCGAACTCTTCAACGTACCCGCCAAGGAAGGCTATGTACTCAATCTGACCCAGTCGAGCGGCGCCTTCGATCGCGATCCGGCCTGGTCGCCCGACGGGAAACAACTGGCCTTCTGGAGCGACCGCTCCGGCGAGTACGAGATCTATTTACAGCCCGCCGACGGCAAAACCGAACCGGTAAAACTCACCGACCGAAATAAAGGGTACGGCTACAATCTGTACTGGTCGCCCGACAGCAAAATGCTGGCCTTTATCGATGAAAAGAACGACATTTCAGTGATCGACGTGGCATCCGGCACGACCACAGTCGTCGGCAACACCAACTGGAACGTCGGCCACGGAGATCGCCAGGGGTACAAGATCGCCTGGTCGCCCGATTCGAAGTGGATCGCTTCTACCCAAGGGCTCGAAAATGCCAATACGGCGATCTTCTTGTATAACCTGGTGCAGAAAAAAGCCTATCAGGCCACCAGCGGGTTTTACCAGGACATGCGCCCCACGTTCAGCGCCGACGGCAAATACCTCTTTTACCTGACCAATCGGAATCTGTCGGCCACGTATTCCGATATGGGCGACGGCACCTGGATCTATCCTAACTCCACCCAGGTGGCTTCGGTCAGTTTGACGAAGAAAACGCCCTCGTTGTTGGAACCGAAGAATGATGAGATGGAGGGGGAAAAGGGAGAAAAGGGAGAAAAGGGAGAAAAGGGAGAAAAGGGGGACAAAGAGGAGATGGTCGTGGAGATCGAGGTGGAGGGGTTGGAGGCCCGGCTGGTGTTGCTGCCGATCAAGGCGGGGAATATCGGAGAATTGATCCCGTTTGAGGGCAAGTTGGTGTATCTGCGTTCGCCGAATACCGGGTCGGACGAGGGATCGTCTTCGCTGATCGTCTACGATCTGGAGAAGCGGGAAGAGAAGGAGGTCATTGGCGACGTCAACATGGCTATGCCGACCACCGACGGGAAGGCGATACTCGTCAACAGCAAGGGTAAGTATGCGATCGTCAAGCCCGAGCCCGGACAGAAGATCGAAGATCCCATTCCGACCGATCAGCTTGTCATGCAGCTGGTACCCAAAGAAGAATGGCGGCAGATATTTCTGGACACCTGGCGGCGCCACCGCGATTTCTTCTACGATCCCGACATGCACCAGGTCGACTGGGAAGCCATGCGCGTACGTTACGGCGCGCTGATCGAAGACGCCCGGACTCGTTGGGACGTTTCCAACATTCAATCCAACCTGGCCGCCGAGTTGAGCGCCGGACATACCTATACCGGAGGCGGCGACGTGGAGAACGTGACGCCGCGCTTTACGGGTTTTCTGGGGATCGACTGGGAAAAAAGCAACAACCGGTACCGGATCGAGCGGATCGTGAAGCCGGCCGCCTGGGATACCGAAGTGCGGTCGCCTTTCGACCGGCCGGGCGTGGAAGTCAAGGCAGGCGACTACATCCTTTCCGTCAACGGGATGACCCTCGATCCGGAACAAGATCCCTATGCCGCTTTTGAAGGATTGGCGGGCAAGACGGTGGCGCTGATCGTCAGCTCGACCGGCTCGGCCGCCGACGGGAAGCAAGTGATCGTGCAATGCCTGGATCAGGGCGAAGAAGTGCGCTTGCGGTACCTGGAATGGATCGAGCACAACCGGAAAATGGTGGAAGAGCTTTCAGATGGCCAGCTCGGCTATATTTACATGTCGAACACGGCCGGGCAGGGTCAGCTGGAACTGGTGCGGATGTTCTATGGGCAGCTCGACAAGAAAGGGTTCATCATCGATGAGCGCTTCAACGGCGGCGG
>JAGQXA010000058.1 GCA_020436865.1 Saprospiraceae bacterium
AGTTCCCGCAGGCGAAGATAAGAACCATCCTCGATGCTGGCCTCCGAAACCCCGGCAAAGGGATAGCGGGAGTAGAAATCCTGATCGAGTCGGATCGGTATGGTATTGGGCATGCCGTCGGTTTGCAAGACGCCCTCAAAAATGACTTCCTCTTCGCGGGATCCGGTGTCGATGTGAATGCCCAGGTTGCGCATCACGCCTTTCGTGCCGTTGAAAATGTCGCCTCCCTTTCGAATGTCGAGTAAGGCGGTCAGCGAAAATCCTTTCCAACTGAGCGTATTGCGGATACCCATCAGCCAATCGGGATTGGGGTCGCCTACGATGCCGTTCTCAGAGTCCTGAATGGGATAGCCATTGGCATCGATCAAGACGTCGCCCTCTTCATTGCGCAGCCAACGGGTTCCATAGATCACGCCGTAAGGCTGTCCTTCGATGATCACGTTGCGAGTGGAGGTCAGGCCGAAGCCCGGCAGCGGCAGGAAGGGTATGCCGTCGGCCAGTTCGAGCACGATGTTCTCGTTGGTGGAGAAATTCAGGTCGATATTCCAGCTGAACTGCGGCGTGCGAACCGGGGAAATATTGACCAATGCTTCAAATCCCTTGTTCTCGATCTTTCCTGCATTGTCGACGATCGTGGTAAAGCCGGTCGAGTTCGCGATCGGCACGAACACGATCTGGTCGGTCGTCAGGTTGCGGTAGTAGGCCAGATCGAAACCCAGGCGATTTTGGAAAAGGCGCAATTCAAGGCCGAACTCGTAGGATTCATTCCGTTCCGGGACGATCCCTTCATTGCCGATGGTGTTGGAGAGGAGAAAGGCCGTTTGCCCCTGTATCTGACCGACACTGCTGTAGTTGAGATCGAGCAAGTACGGGCCGGGCGCATCGTTGCCTACCGCCCCGTAGGAGGCCCGCAATTTCCCGTAGGAGAACACAGAATTCGTGGCCAGGCCCAAAGGTTCGGTGAAGACGAATCCGAGGCTGACGGAAGGATAGAAAAACGCGTTGTTGGCGGCAGGGAGCGTCGACGACCAGTCGTTGCGGCCGGTTGTACTGAGATACAGGTAGTCGTTAAAGCCTAACCTCAATTCGTAGAAAGCGCCGGTGATCTTTTCCCGGCTCAGATAATCGTCGACGATCAACGTTTGGGCGTTGGAGATATCGTAGAAGCCTGGAATGACAAAATTCTCACCTTCCTCCACAGCGCCGTAGGCCCGTTGCTGATAGTAGCTATGTCCCAGCGTCACATCCAGGGTGAATTGCTCGCCGAGACGACGATCGTAGGTAAGCAGCAGATCGGAAGTCAGCCCGCTAAAAGAATACAGATCATTGATGACCAGTCCGTTGATCGAGCGAAACTCGCCCGATTCACCGTCCCAATAGCTCTTCCGCTCCTCGAAGTAGTAGTCCAGGCCGAGCCGGTAGAGCAAGTTCAAGGAAGGGGTCAGATCGTAGCCCATCTGCACGTGGCCGATGACGCGGTTAACGCGGTCGCGCACCTGATTTCTGTTGACCGACCAATAGGGGTTATCGTAGCTCGCGTTGTATTTCCGCTGAGAGCCGTCGGCAAAACTGTAGGCTGCCGGGTTGTCCACGGGCTCGTCAATTCCGTTGCTGAGGTCGAAGGTCGGCGGTGTTCGCATGAGCCCCAGCATGACGCCCGACAGGTTGCTACCCCGTTGCTGGCGGTTGCCTCCGGATAGTGAGTACGCTACCTGACCGGAGAACGACAAACGTTCACCCGGATTCACGGCGCCGGCCAGTTTGACATTGGTGCGTTCGAAGTCGCTTTTCGGCACGATGCCGCTCTGCCGATGATGGCCGAGCGAGATCAGGTAGTTGGCTAGTGTGGTTCCCCCGCTGACGTTAAGGCTGGAATTGGAGGTTATGCCCGTTTGAAAGAAGTCGGCGGCATTGTCGAAAGGCGTCACCCGCCGGTCGGTGGCGGCCGGGTTACTTTGACCGACGATGCGACCTGCCTGGCTGTAGGTGTAATCCGGATCGTCGGCATACCGCAAGGTATCGATGAGCGGTCCCCAACTGGAAGGCGAGCCGCTTTGCGGGTCGATATAGGCCCCGCCCTGCCCTTGGGCAAAGCGATCTTGTTGGCCAGGCAGCTTGTTCACCTGGTCGAAAGTCAGCGAGGTACTGAAGCTCACGTTGGTTTGTCCGTCGGCCTTCGAGCGCCGGGTGGTGATGACAATGGCTCCTTTGCCGGCCCGGATACCGTAGAGGGCCGTGGCGGCAGTACCTTTGAGCACGGTCACCGATTCAATGTCGTTCGGATCGAGGTCGATCGCCCGGTTCGACTGATCCGTGAAATTGGACCCCGCATAGTCATTGTCGATCGGCACGCCGTCGATCACAAAGAGGGGGCTGTTGTTGTCGGAAAACGAGGTACGCCCCCGGATGGCGATATTGGCTGACGC
>JAGQXA010000434.1 GCA_020436865.1 Saprospiraceae bacterium
CCCTGGTTCATCGTGGAGTTCAACAAGTACCAGTATCGCCTGTTCAGCACCCCCGATGCCGGACATCGAGGATTTCCCGGCTATCATTTCCTGGTGTTGCTGGTCGGTTGTTTCCCGGCTTCCATTTTTGCCTTGCGCGCCTTCTTTCACCGACCGGGCGGAGAAGAAGCGCCACACCGACGGGATTTCCACCGGTGGATGGTGTACCTCTTTTGGGTCGTGCTGATCTTATTCACCCTGGTCAAGAGCAAGATCGTGCATTATTCCTCGATGTGTTATTTTCCCCTGACCTTCCTCGCGGCCCGGACGATCGAGCAGTTGTGGCGCGGCGAGATCCGCTTCGGTCCCTGGCTCAAGGCCGGACTATGGCTGATCGGCAGCTCATACGCAGCTGCCTTTCTGGCGATCCCCTGGTTGATGCGCGACCCCTCCTGGCTACAGAGCCGGCTCCGGGATCGATTTGCCCAGGGCAACCTGGAGGCCGCGGTCGAGTGGACCGGCTGGGAAATGCTGCCCGGCATCTTCCTCTTCCTCTTGCTGGGTACCACTATTTGGCTGGTGCAGCGGCAGCGACATCAGATAGCCTGGCCTACCCTCTTCGGGGGCATAGGCGTATTCATCTTGCTAACCCTGTACTTCTATGTGGGCCGGATCGAAGCCTATTCGCAGCGCGCGGCAGTGGAATTCTTTGCAGAAAAGGCCGGCGAAGATGCCCATTACCTGACGTACGGCTACAAATCGTATGTACACCTTTTCTACGGCCGGACGACCGAAACCCAGGACAAGCACCGCCTCTTACAGGGCCCGATCGACAAACCGGTCTACATTTCCACAAAGGTGCACAAAGCAGCCGAACTTGAGGCACTGCCCGGAATGCAGCGTATCGGCGAGCGCAATGGGTTTGTCTTTTTTCGGCGGGATCCGGAGTAGATATGGGATAGGAGAGGTGAGATTTGGGAAGTGCGAAGTGGGGTTCGGCTAAACAGAAGTGCAGCTATATCACTGATTATCAAGGGCAAATTTGCAAAACCCGAATATTTAGGCCAAAACTGCATGTCCGCCAGGGCAGAAAACTGTCGGTGGCGGTTTGCCCGGAGTTTTATAATTAAGTGATCCGATCAGTATAGTCATCCGATCACTTGGCGGGCAGTACCGGGTCGTCGTTGCGCAGCCAGCCGGTGAGGCTGTAGCGTTCGCGGCGGGCGGGCAGAACTTCGTGCTCGAGCAGTTCGCTGCGGAAGAGCACTAAGCGGCCACCTACCGGAAGGATCTCGCGGCAGGAGGGGTAGATGCGCAATTGGCCGCCGTCATCGGATTGCCAGGCTTCATTGAGATAGCAGATGGCCGATAGCTTTCGGGCGCTCGAATCCTGGAACACGTCGAGATGACGCTGGTAGAAGGCGCCGGGAGGATAGACCGCAAAATGCAGTTCGCGCCGGCGGATCCCCAGAAAGCAGGTTTGATTGAGGTAAGTGGTCAGATCGTCGAGTCGATCGAAGAAAAGATGGCCATCGGCCGGAAGTTCTTCGCGGGTCACCCACTGGATGTGGTCGCTGCGCACGTTGGCATTGCGCTGAAATCCGCTTTGATGGCCAATTCCTGCCCGGCGAAACTCTCCCTGATCCCAGGATTGGAGCAAAGCCTCGCGCAGAGAAGCTACCGTCGCTTCCGGAATAAACGCGTCGATCACCGCCAGGTCGTCGCGCAGAAGCTCTTCGACGGCCTGCTCCCAAAGGGCCTCCGGGGGGATCAAAATCCCTGCCTCCGTGGCAGTCGGTTGGCCGGTATCCTGTGGCGGTCGTCGGTCGGGGTCTTCCTGGAGATGCCTCATGTGCTTATTTTGAGAGGCAAAAGACCAGTACAATCCTGAAGGAATTCTGAAGGAATCACAGCAGGTATTGTTTTTATCGGCATTCTCAGTACCTTACTCCCGAAAAGTCGATCAGAGAACGAAACCAACACGACATGGGAAATTTCCACCACACACGCGAACGAGTCCTGGCCGTAGCCTTCAGCGTAGGCCCGGGTCTGCTACTCGTCGGTTCGGTACTACTGGCCCTGGGCGTCGGACTGAACGCCGACGGTAAATCGAGCTACTATGAGGGCGCCCTGGGCGCCTGGGGAATGGTGCTCTTCGTGCCTCTTTACTTTGCGTTGGCCAAGCGCCTGGGGAAAACCTTCACCAGCCTGGGCCTGATCTGTACCATCGGCGGCTTCTTCGGCAGCGCCGCAGGAGTGGTGGCGATGACCCTGCGGACCGTGCAATACGACCTGGTCGAACAGGGCCTGACCCCGGAAGCCTGGCAAGCCTTTAGCAACGATCCCGGCACCTCGGCCGGCATCTGGGGCATGTTGTTGTTTCTCTTCCCTCTTTCCTCCATGCTCATGGGAATCGGCTATTGGTTTTCCCGCACCCTGCCGCGCTGGATGGCCCTAAGCTTTATTCTGGCCGGACTGCTCTTTGGCTATGCGCAATGGACCGGAAGCGAGTGGGCGCTGCAGATCCTGTATCCACTCTCCTGCCTGCTCTGGTTGGCGCCGATCAGCCAGTTCGG
>JAGQXA010000435.1 GCA_020436865.1 Saprospiraceae bacterium
AATTTTCCGTTGAGGAGGGAATAGCCCGAACTGAGGATGACCAGTCCGCCGGCAATGCGCATCGAACTCAGGCTGATGCCGAAAAAGTGCAGAATGTAAGTTCCTCCCAGGAAGAAGGCCAGCAGGATCAACACGAAGTAGAGGCTTGTGTGCAGCGCCGTTCGGTTGCGTTCCTCCCGGGTCAGATGCGGGGTCATGGCCAAGAAGACGGGAACGGCGCCTAACGGATTCACTACGGAGAAGAGCGAGGCCAGGACGGCCACAAACAGTTCGATCATCGTTCGCGGGATTTTTCCATTCCGGGAGTAGGGACGACCGCCCGGAAAAAGATCGGGTGAATTAATTTTTTCTCAGAATTATCATTTGCGCCGGCGAACTATTATTGCCTCAAACGGAATAATATTCCACGCGGATCAAGCAAGTACATTTTCTGCCGGGAAAAGGTTCGGTTCTGCAGCCGGATTTGTGAAATATTTTTTTTCCGGACTCTTACTTAGTAGTCGGAGCCCTGCAGTAGGCCGGAAAAGTCAAAGAAAACCGCGACAGGTAACCTCTCCCGCCTGTTTCGGTATTCAACTGTGGTACCCTGGTGATCTTCCGAAAAAAAGATGGAATTCGGCGGCGATTATATTAAATTTGTTTGTATCCGATCGCAGGCGCCGGCCGTTTTTCAGAGATCCAATCCCATTTCTTACCCTTCAAAGCTTCGGGCCCATGTTTAATGACAACACAAGAACCATTCTGGGAACCCTCGGGGTACTCGCCCTTATTGCCCTGATCATCTTCACCGTCCGGGAGTGCAATGCCCCTGACTCCTTTCTGGAATCCTTCACCGAAGAAGGGCTTCCCGGTGGCTGGACGGTCGATTCGTCGCCCGACCAGCCCGGAGAATGGGCCTGGACTGCCGACGGCACAGCTTCCAACGGTACCTACTGGAACGAACGGCCGCCCATTCAGTCGCTTTCCGGCGGCGGAGCCTATCTGTTCGATTCCGACGGACTCGACCCCAATAATGCCTTCCCTACGCATAATTCTACGCTCACTTCCCCGGTGGTGCGGGCAACGACCAAGCTCGACCGGGTGTACCTCAGCTTCTATCAGTACTATCGCAACTTTAATTCGCAAGCGACCGTAGAGCTCTATGGCGACACCGACGGCGACGATCGGGCCGACAGCTGGATCACCCTGAACGACCGCTTCCTGCAGGGCGCCGACCCCCTCTCCTTAGGTCAGAATGCCGAGACCCGGCCCGGCGATCTGGTGATCGTCGATGTGACGGAATGGGCCGCCCGGGCGAGCGACGTGCGGGTTCGTTTCACCTTCTCCGGTAGCTACTACTTCTGGATCATCGACGATGTGCAACTCGGCGCCGGCAATCCGCATCCGCCGACCAAACCACTAGCCGTCGGCGACAAGCTCTTCGAAGCGGGGGTCGCCTTCGAGGTCGATTCGTTCGGCACCCCGTACGCGCCCGATCAACTAGTGGTCTACTACGATGATTTCGATGCGCAGGGAGCGCCGGTCGATAGCGCGTCCAAGGCAGACCTGCGCAGCACCTGGGGCGTGGATACCTTCTACGTCTGTTCCTGTGACCCCCATCTGGAACTCTGGCTTTTCGAACCGGCCGGCGCCGGCAGCGGTCCGAACGGCGATTTCAACGACATCGACGTGCAGGGGATCAAAGAGGGGGTTAGCTCGACCGACTCCAAGACGCTTGGCTCCGATCTCAATATCTTTAACTTCGGGGAGAACCTCCAGGCGCGCCTGCCGCAAGGCAACCTGCCTCTGACGGAAGTGCCGCTGGGTATTACCGCGAATTCGCCCGACGACGTGATCATCGCCGTGCTTGACACCGGGATCGACTTCGATCAGGTGGATCTGAAAAAGCAGATCTGGCGCAACGACGACGGCGGTTGCGAGGGCGCCGACGACTACATCGGCTGGAATATGGTCGACCACAACAACAATCCGCGGGATAATAGTCCGGACCTCCACGGTACCAGTGTAGCCCGCGTCATTCATCAGAAAATGATCGAGGTCGACTGCGCCTTCAAACTCATGCCCGTGAAGACCCACGCAGCCGAGGGGTATGCCAACCTCTTCGACGTGACCTGCGGCGCCTTCTACGCCGTTCAGGAACAGGCCGATGTGATCAATATGAGCTGGGGCTGGTATGGCAGCAGCGAGAACGTCGTACTGCGCCTGGCCGTGCAACAGGCCCTCGAAGAGGGCATCACCATCGCCGCCGCCGCCGGCAACGAGCACCTCGAACTGTCGGATACGCTGATGATCTACCCGGCCGGTTATCCCGAGGAGAACGTCCTGTCGGTGGCCGCCCTGCGGCGCGACCCCGTCACCGGGCAACTGGAGGTCAGCAATGTGTCCAACTTCTCGGCCGACTATGTGGACATTGCGGCGCCGGGAGAGAACGTGTCCATCCTTTCGCGCGACCAGTGCGGGGGCATTACCGGCACCTCTTTTGCCGCCCCGCTCGTAGCGGCGATCGCCGCCATCGCCGAAGGCGATCCCACCCAGCCCTTGCCGGGCTATGAGTTCGTGATCAACTGCGGCAACGGGCAGCAACTCGTATCGCTGTCGGGTAAAGTGGCCAACGGCCGGGTGGTGACCGCAGAGAAGGATTGTTACTAGGAAAATCGGGTCCGGCCGTTCTGCAACGGCCGGATCGCCAAAATACCAAATTGCTATGCGCACCCAAATCGCATGGCTTTGCGTCGCGGCTGTCTTGTTGCAACTGCCGCTTTCAGCGCAATGCCCCGAACTAACCGAGATCAAAGCCCTCAGCCAGCAAGGACCGCAAGGGATCGAGCGCATCCGCGCCCTCTTCCCTTCGATCGCCCGACATTGCGACTGTGAACAGGAGGTGCAGGCCTACGCCTGTCATTATCTGGGCGCGGCCTACTATAGCGTCGAATCGCTCGATTCGGCCATCTACTACAGTCTGCTGGCGCTCGACCTCCGCGAAAGCGAACTCCCGCCCGACGACCTCGAGTTGGGCAAGACCCATTTCAATCTGGGAAAATACCTGTTCGAAGAAGGGGCTTTTCATCCGGCCCTCGATCATCTGTTGGCGGCCGAGAAGATCTTTGAAGTGCAGCAGATGAGCCTGGGCCTGATCTTGTCGCGGAAATACCTGTCGCAAGCCTACGACAAGATCGGCGATTATGCCAAGTCGGTCGACTATCTGGCCTTGAACGTGGAACTCGCTCCACAGGAGGGCTTGTGGGACGAACTGGCCGACAGCCACCTGAATTGGGGCAAGATCGACCTCGACCTGCGTCGCTATCGGGAAGGTTTGGAGCAATTGCAGCAAGCGCTGGACCTCTACCTCGAAATGGAGGAACTTGAAATGAGCTTCAACCGCACGAACCTGGCCTCCTGCTACGTCAACTTTGCCGTGGCCTACGACGGGCTTGGCAACTTTGCCGAAGCCCTGACCAATTATCGCCTGGCTTTGCGGCAATACGATGCGGCCGGTGAAAAGGAGGCGGCGGCGAAATGCAAGGTGAATATCGGATATACCCTGATCCGCCTCGGACGCTTTGCCGAAGCCCGCGAGCAGTTGCAGTCGGCGCTGGAAACCGGCCAGGAATTGCAACTGGGAGAAATAGCGGGTATGGCTTTCGACAATCTCGGCGACCTGGCCCTGGCCGAAGGGCACTGTCAGGAAGCGATCGCCCAATATCGCGCGGCCATCGACCGGATGCTCCGGCTTTCTTCGGATTGGAGCGGAGATGATCTTCCACAGCCAGATCAGTTGATAGGGGCGCTCAACAAGAAGCACCTGCTGACCTATTTGTTCGACCTGGCACAGGCCTGGGAAACCTGTGCCGACCGGCCGGCCGAACTCGACCGGGCCCTGCAGATCTATCTCCTGGCCGATCAACTGGTAGATCAAATGAGGCAGGAACACAGCGCACAAGGGTCGAAGCTCTTCTGGCGGGAGGCGACGCGCCCCCTGTACGAGGCCGCTCTGGGCCTCTGTTACCGCCTGGGCGATGAAGAACGAGCTTTCTATTTTCTGGAGAAAAGCCGGGCCGTACTCTTGCTCGATGCCCTGGCCGCCAATGCCACCCGGCAACTCCTGCCCGACCACCTGGCCCGGCGGGAGCTGCAGCTCGAGAAGCGCGTGCAGGAATACCGCCTGAAAGCCGATCAGGGAGGATCCTTCTGGCTCGACTCGGTGCTGTGGGCCCAAGCGCAGCTCGAGGAGTTCGAACGTACTTTAGAAACGGAATATCCGCAGCTGCTCAAGGCCCGTTACGACCCGCGGGTGCTGTCGTTAGACGAAGCCAGGTCGCTTTTCCTGAAAAAGGGCACGGCTCTGGTGGAGTATATGCTCGGTGATTCGGATCTGTATATCTGGGCACTACTGCCAGGGGAAGAGATCGTCTTCCGGCGAATACCGGTCGGGCAGATCCAGGGCTTGCTGACGGCCTATCAACATTCGATCCGGGAACTGACCACCTGCTTCGATCCGGAAGACTACAGCTCGACGGCCTATCAGTTGTACCGTTACTTGCTGGCGGACATCAGCGAAGCACTGCCCGCGAAGGTCAAACGCGTGATCGTGGTGCCCGACGGGGAGATCGCCCTGATCCCCTTCGATGCGCTGCTCGACCAGCCGCGTTACGAGGCCGAAAATTTTCTGGTTCGCAACCATCTCTTCCAGTACAGCTACTCCGCCTCGGTCATGGCGCGTCAACAGGATCGGCGCCCATCGTCGCGAAAAGTGCTGACCGTGGCGCCGGTCTTCGCCGGCGGTAGCCGCGGACTTGCGCCTTTGGGGCTGAGCGACGCTCTACTATCGGAACTCGACTTGTCGGGCATGCAAACCCTGTACGGACGAGCTGCAACCACCGGCGCCTTTCACGAGGCCGTCGCCGATAGCTACATCCTCAACCTCATTACCCATGCGGAAGCCGGCGGGGCTTGTCCGAGGATCGAATTCATCGACACGGCGCTCTATTTGCCGGAACTGTATGCGATGCAAATCCCCGCCGATCTGGTGTTGCTGGGGGCCTGCGAGACCAGCGTCGGAGAAGTGCGCACCGGAGAGGGCATCATGAGCCTGTCGCGCGGCTTTACCTATGCCGGGGCGTCGAGCCTGATCTCCAGCTTGTGGAAGGTCAACGAGGGCTCGACCGGCGAGATCATCGGAAATTTGTACCGCAACCTGCTGGCACGACAAACAAAGGCCGAAGCCCTGTGGAACGCCAAGCGTCAGTACCTGGCCGAGGCCGGTACCGATCTACAGCTTTCGCCCTACTACTGGGCAGCCTTCGTGTACTTCGGCGCCGACGGACCGGTCGACATCCACCGCCCGCACCACTGGGCGGTCTGGTTATGGGGCATAGGCGCCATTCCGGTCTTGTTCGGTTTCTTCTGGTTGTTGCGACAAAAACGGCGCTCGTGGCAGAGCGTCGCTCCGTCGCCGCAGGCGGTGAGCGCCTAGGAAAATAGCCGGATCTTTCCTTATTCGAAGACGACCTCGGCATTCTCCGGCCGGTATCGACCGGTCAGCAAGCCACCGGCGCCGGTGGCCTGACTCAGCGCCGGCTGGTATCTGCGGTCCATGAAAAGCGTACCCGGTCCGGCGCCGATCTTTTCGAGCTTATCTTTGCCCAGTACGATGTTTTGGGCGCCGGTGTCGTTGGTGAAAAAGAGTTGGGCGTCGGCCTCGTTCTCGCCGTTGGCCGTGAGGGTGACGTTCTCGTGGTCGCCTAACGGATCACCGGTCCAGATCAGGTCATAGCTGCCCGACCGCACGATCGTGTCGAGCTCGACGGGATAGCCGATCTCGTTGATACTGATGGTGTTGGTGAATACGTTTCCTTCCGTATCTTTCCATTCGAAGGCGCCGCTCTGGACAAACCCGGCGAGGGTCTTTTCGTAGTAGGCGAGGGCCTGGTTGAAGGTGAGGAGATCGCCATCGAAGGTCACTTCGCTCGGAGCGGCCAGTTCGAGCTTGGTTCCAAGCGCATTGCTGAAGCGGAAGGTCGCCCGGGCGTAGGTCTTGTCCTCATTGGCGTTGTAATAGAGTTCGTAGTCGGTAAAGATCCGGTCCTGATCGACGCTGTCGGACGATTCGCGGACGCAGGAATTCAGGCTGAGCAGTAGGGTGGCGAACAGAGATAGGAAAAGAAAAGTCCTCATGATCGTGATTTTGGTTTAAAGGTTTGCTCCATGCAAACGAAGAGAGCGCATGGATCTTTCATAACGGGCAGTAAAAAAGTACGAAAAAAATGGAACTGACGCAACGGATCGCCGCTTCGGAGACGAGCATTTTTAAGGCGGTATTTCCCAACACGACCAACCACTACGATACGCTGTTCGGCGGGAATGCCATGCAATTGATGGACGAGGTGGCCTTTATCGCGGCTACCCGCTTCTGCCGGAAGAAGGTCGTGACGGTATCGACCAGCCGGATCGATTTCAATCATCCCATTCCGGCCGGGTCATTGATCGAAGTGCACGGGAAGGTCGAAAGGGTGGGACGCACCAGCCTCGACGTTAAGGTACAGATCATCATCGAGCACATGTACTCCGACCTGCGTGAGCAGGCGATAGAGGGCACGTTTACGCTGGTGGCGGTCGACGACCGGAAACGGCCGATCCCGGTCATATAGGGGCAAAAAAAGAGCCGACTACCCGGATAGGATAGTCGACTCGTTTAACCCCAAAAAACCAAATATTATGAAAACTTTAAAAGCTAAGTAAATAACTGAAATCGAGGCGAATTGTTTTAGCCCGAAATGTTAAAAAAATCCTAAGAAGAGCTGGTTCTGCCCTTGAAAATGGAACAAAAAAAAGGTGATCCAAGCGCAGGATCACCTTTCTGTTGAAGAAAAACTCGTTAAGCTCTGACGTTAGGTGTTGATAACATCTATAGTAAAGAACACCTATTCTGCGATTGCGTTGTATGATGCGCTAAATTTTTATCAAAATCCTGCTGATTTTTTTTTCGGCAGATCTCTTCAAACCGCTCTTCGTACTGCGGATGGTTGGTACCCAGAAGCCGGTCCCAGAAGTTGAAATAAAGTCCGAAGTTATAACCGGCCTGCTGATGATGCAGATTGTGGTGAGTCGGGGTGTTCAACCATCTGCCGAAAGGGTGTCTGACAAATCCCGAGGGAAACCACTCGTAGCCGCTATGCCCCAGTACGTTCCAGAGTAGCGACCAGCTGGCGAACAGCAACAGCGCCAGTGGATGGATCGGGAACAGTATGACGGCCAGGGGAACGATCCCGATCTCCAGCACGGCTTCCAGCGGATGAAAAGACAAGGCCGCCCACGGAGTCGGATTGTGCGAGAGGTGGTGGACCCGGTGCACGAACGGAAAAACCCGAGGATGATGCATCAGGCGATGCATCCAATAAAAGTAGGTGTCGTGGAGCAAGATGAGTCCTGCGACCGACCCGAGCAGATATCCCCAGCCAAAATCGCCGATCTCCTCATAGATCTGGGTCCAGCCGGCCTGGCGCAGACCATAGATCCCTACCCCCATCAGGGCGAAGACGAGGGCCGTGACGGCCGAGTGACGAATCTCCATCCAGATCTTCTTGCGGCCGGGGAAGCGTGCCTGGATCTTGTGCGACAAAAAGCGCGATCGATACCAGACATAAAGGATCAGGAAAGCCGGCCCGGCCGTCAGCAGATACCGGAGGAAAACGACGATCCCCGATAGAAGCGGGCCTTGCCACCAGTCGTAGTGTTCGATGAGGTAGGTCATGAGGGAGTAGAAAGATGAAGGTAGAAAGAAGAAAGATGGCCGGTCGGACCGCTTTTCGCGGTCCGACCGGTACCGGTTACCAGTTGATGGTATGCGTTTGACCGTTAATGGTCACCGCCGCGCTTTGGTTGCCGAGGAAGGTAATGGTTCCGGAGATCGAGAACGACTGCCCGTCGCCATTCTCTCCGCTGAGGGTGAAGTCGCCCGTGCCTCCCGAAATTTCGTAGGTGCTCTTATCGATGCCGAGATCGGTGACGTCGACCGAGAATTCTGAAGAATAGGTTTGCTGGTTGAACACTTTCGAGGTTTGCGTGCCGCTGCGGGAATAGGCGCCGTTGACCAGGATGGTCTGGCCGATCAGCAGGTTGCCGACGTTCCATTCGCCTTCGGCGCTGTCCTGCGAAAGCAGGCGGGTGGTTTCGTAGCTGCCGGTAGTTTGGCGGACGTAGTCGACTGCATTGGGAATACCCTGTGGGGTACAGAGTACCGTCCAGCCCCAGCTAGAGGTGTAGTTGGCCGTAATGTTCGGCTTGTTCAGCGAGCGCACCACCGTGCTGTCAAAGGTCATGCCGCAGGGATCGCCTCCGCCCTTTTCGACATAGGGTTCGGCCACATAGGCAGCATCGAGGGCCTCCTGGGTCAGCCCTTGGGTCGTATTGGCCAGGGCGCCTTCCACCAGATCGAGGGCTTCTTCATCGGAAAGGGCCGCAACGGGTTCGGCTTCTTCCTGCTGGCAGGAGGTCAGGGTGATGGAGGCGGCCAGCAGTAGGGCCAGGGCGGTGATCATCAGGTCTTTCATTTTTCTGTTTTTGTAACGATTAGAAAATTGCGATTGACGGGCACAAAGAAAGGAGCAGGGTAGGGGCTTCGCAAGAATCTTCAACCAATGGCAGCGGCTTTTCAACCAGTGGTTTGTGGGCCATCCGGCAGCCGTTGGTTGAAGAGCTGGAGCCATTGGCGTTGCCGGGCAGACCGCTGGTTTATCCGTCCGCGCCGTTTGGGGGGTAATTTGTAGCTTTGGAGGCATGGACCTGCGAAAAAAGACCGGTCAGCCCCGCCTGCTCGTTTGGCTGCACCTTTGCTTCTGGCTGGTATATTACGGCGTACACATTTTCATTTTCAGCAATTTCTTGCCGCTGGAGATCGTGTGGATCCGTTCGTTGCTTGCCAACGTCTTACCGCTGGCCCTGGTATTTTACGTCAATGTCTACCTGGTGGATCGCTGGCTGGAACGGGGCGGCTGGTGGCAATATGCCCTGATGGCCGCTGCCCTGGTCGTCGTGGTGCTGGGGTTGCGGGTACAGCTCAATCTGCTGTTTCCGGAGGTCGACCGAGAGCTCGTCCTGTTGTCGCCGCGCGATACCTACCGCATCGGGGCGCTGCTGACCAACGTGAGCATCCTGCTGCTTAGCGCTTTTTACGCCTCTTTGCTGAACCGCTATCGACAGGCGCAGCGCCAGCAGGCGACCATTCGCGAGCAGCAGGAGGCGCAACTGCAATTTCTGAAGGCGCAGATCAACCCCCATTTCCTGTTCAACACCCTGAACAACATCTACTCGCTGGCGGTCGTTCGTTCGGAAAAGACCGCCGGCATGGTGCTGCAATTGTCGAACCTGCTGCGGTATGTGATCTATGAGAGCCAGTCGGAGCAGGTCGAACTGGAAAAAGAGGTATCGCACATCCGCAAGTTCATCGAGCTGTTCCAGATGCGCAGTGAAACGCCACTCGACATTCGCTTCGGATCAGAGGGAGATCTCCAGGGAGTGCAGATCGAGCCGATGCTGCTGATCCCGTTGGTAGAGAACTGCTTCAAGCACTGCGATTTCGATACCAATCCGAAGGCCTATGTGCGCTTGAGGCTTGTCTTGCGGGAAGGCAGCCTGCACTTCGATACCCTCAACACCAAGAACGATGCCGACCGGCAAAAGGACCGGACCGGCGGCGTCGGACTGCAGAATATCCGGCGGCGGCTGGAGCTGAAATTCCCCGGTCGCTTTCGCCTGGAAACGGAAGATCGCGGCGAGCTGTTTGCCGTGCGTTTGTCGTTCCCCGTGAACGCCGCCCGGTCCGAAAAACCTCTTATTGCGCTATGACAACGATCAAGACCCTGTTGGTCGACGACGAGTTTCTCGCCCTGAACCTGCTCGAAAACTTCATCGGCAATCTGCCCGATCTGCAGATCGTCGGGAAGGTGAAATCGCCCATGCAAGCGCTCGATATCCTGCAAAAAGAGGAGGTCGACCTACTTTTCCTCGACATCCAGATGCCGACCCTGAGCGGAAACCAGTTGCTGCGCACTTTGCCTCGCCCGCCGGCGACCATCTTCACGACGGCCTATGCGGAGTTCGCGCCGGAGGCATTCGACCTCAATGCCGTGGACTACCTGCTCAAACCCTTTTCCTTCGAACGCTTCCTGCAGGCGGTGAACAAGGCCCGTGAGCAATTGCGAAGCCGCCGGATCGCTCCGGGCGATGCAGCACCGGCCGAGGCCGATTTTTTCTCCGTGAAGGTCGACGGCAAGGTGCAGCGGATCCGCTTCGACGAGATCCTCTTCATCGAGGGCCTGAAGGAGTACGTGCGCATCCATACGGAGGCCGGCCGGTTCGTGACCCTCGAGAGTTTGCAGCATCTCGAACAGGTGCTACCCGAAGAGAAATTCATGCGGGTACACAAGTCGTACATCGTGGCCGTAGATAGAGTACGGGCCTTGAACGGCAACTTGCTGGAACTCGGCGCCCAGCAAGTGCCTATTAGCCGGCGGCGGCG
>JAGQXA010000436.1 GCA_020436865.1 Saprospiraceae bacterium
ACCTCGCCGAGGTAATCGCCTTCCGGTTGGTCGCCGGCTGCCAGCGACTGCAGTTCGAGGCGCGATTGGTCGGCGACCTTTGGGAGAACGGGGGCGTGGCTGCGATCCGTTTCGAAAGAGAACGGATCGCCCTCAGCCTGGTCGAGGGGGATCTGGGCCGTCGATCCGGCAAATAGCAGCAGGCTGGCAAGGATGGTGGTCGGCAGTCGCATGGTCGGTCGGTTATAAGGTGTAGAGGGAGGTGGCAATATACTAAAAAGATGTTTTTTTCTTCGGTGCTTCCCCAGCCGGAGGGAATAAAATTTGGCAGGGGAGCCTCGGCGGATCGTCCTCCCGGAAGGACGGCTCCGGGCGCCTTTTTCACCGGGAATTTTTTAAAATCAGTGCTTTGTTTTTTCAGGCAAAAAATCCTACCTTTGCAATCGCTTTCGACGTAGCTAGGGGATTCCTAGGTCAAAAAAGCGTGAAAATCAACGAGTTTTCGGTAAGAAATGCGGCCTGGCAGTGGGCCGGTTTGAAAAACTAACAGCGATAGAATTATGCCTACGATCAATCAATTGGTGCGCAAAGGCAGGACGAAAGTAGTGACGAAGAGCAAGTCGCGCGCCCTGGAAGGATGTCCGCAACGCCGTGGGGTTTGCACCCGCGTGTACACGACGACGCCGAAGAAGCCGAACTCCGCCCTGCGGAAAGTGGCCAAGGTGCGTCTGACCAACGGCGTCGAGGTCATCGCCTATATTCCGGGCGAAGGGCACAACCTGCAGGAGCACTCCATCGTGCTGGTGCGGGGCGGCCGGGTCAAGGACCTGCCGGGCGTTCGTTACACCATTGTGCGCGGCGCGCTCGACACGGCCGGGGTGACCGACCGTTTGCAAAGCCGTTCGCGGTACGGAACCAAGCGTCCGAAGAAATAATCCATTTTGCATTCATGATGAAAGCCGGACGTCGTCCGTCCTTTCCACTCATCAATAAAATAGGACATGAGAAAGAGAAAGCCAAAGGCGAGAATTATTGCACCGGACCCCCGCTATAGCGATCCGATGGTAACCCAGTTCGTCAATAACATGATGTGGCGCGGCAAGAAGGGTGTGGCCTTCAAGATCTTCTACGATGCCATGGACCTGGTCAAGGACCGCACCAAGCAAGACGAGCATGCTACCTGGAAGAAAGCCCTGAACAACGTGATGCCGGCCGTGGAAGTGCGCAGCCGCCGCATCGGTGGGGCCACCTTCCAGATCCCGACCGAGATCCGCGCCAAGCGGAAGGTGTCGATCGGCATGAAGTGGTTGATCAAGTTCTCGCGTCAGCGCAGCGGTAAGGGCATGGCGGAAAAACTGGCTTCCGAGATCATCGCGGCCAGCAAAGGGGAAGGCGCCGCAGTAAAGCGCCGGGAAGATACCCACAAGATGGCCGAATCGAACCGGGCCTTCGCACACTTCCGGATCTAAGCGCATCGCTGTTTACGTTTTATGTACTGCCGTTTATTCTATACCATTTAACTTCAAAATTCCTGTCTCAGGACAATCATCATGGGAAAAGATCTCAGATTAACGCGAAATATTGGTATTGCCGCCCACATCGATGCGGGCAAGACGACCACTACGGAGCGGGTTCTGTACTACACCGGTCTGAGCCATAAGATCGGCGAAGTGCATGACGGCGCGGCTACCATGGACTGGATGGAGCAAGAGCAGGAGCGCGGTATCACCATCACCTCGGCTGCGACCAAGACCAACTGGAAGTGGCAGGATGAAAACTATACCATCAACATCATCGACACCCCGGGCCACGTCGACTTTACCGTCGAGGTAGAGCGCTCGCTGCGGGTTCTCGATGGGGTAGTGGCCCTCTTCTGCGCCGTTTCGGGCGTAGAGCCGCAATCGGAAACCGTTTGGCGTCAGGCCGACCGCTATAAGGTACCCCGTATCGGATTCGTCAACAAGATGGACCGCTCGGGCGCCGACTTCTTCAATGTCGTCAACGACGTACGCGAAAAACTGGGCGCTAACGCGATCCCCATGCAGGTGCCCATCGGCTCGGAAGAGCGCTTCCGCGGCGTGGTCGACCTCATTACCAATCAGGCGATCATCTGGAACGAAGAGGACATGGGCATGACCTACGAGGTCATTCCGATCCCCGAAGATCTCGAGGATACCGTGATGGAATATCGCGAGAAATTGCTGGAGTCGATCGCTGAATACGACGAGTCCCTCATGGAGAAATTCTTCGAGGATCCCGACTCCATCACCCCGGAAGAAATGCGCGCCGCCATCCGCAAGGCCGTGATCGGCATGTCGATCACGCCGATGTTCTGCGGTTCGGCTTTCAAGAATAAGGGCGTGCAGGCTGTGCTCGACGCCGTTTGCACCTTCATGCCTTCGCCGGTCGACGTCGACGCCATCAAGGGCATCAACCCGAAGACGGACAAGGAGGAGTTGCGCAAGCCCAGCGTCGACGAACCGTTCGCCGCCCTGGCTTTCAAGATCGCTACCGACCCCTATGTAGGTCGTCTGGCCTTCTTCCGGGTCTATTCCGGCGCACTCGATGCCGGCAGCTATGTACTGAATACGCGTTCTGACAAGAAGGAGCGGATCTCGCGCCTCTATCAGATGCACTCCAATAAGCAAAACCCGATCGATCGCGTCGAAGCAGGCGACATCGCCGCCGCCGTTGGTTTCAAAGACCTGCGCACCGGCGATACGATCTGCGACGAAAAGCGTCCGATCGTACTGGAAAGCATGACCTTCCCCGAACCGGTGATCGGTATCGCCGTCGAGCCGAAATCGCAGAAAGACCTCGATAAGCTGGGCATGGCCCTCGCCAAGCTGGCCGAAGAGGACCCGACCTTCCGCGTGCGCTACGACGATGAGACGAACCAAACGATCATCAGCGGGATGGGCGAATTGCACCTCGAGATCATCGTCGACCGCCTGCGTCGCGAGTTCAAGGTGGAATGCAACCAGGGTCAGCCCCAGGTGAATTACAAGGAAGCACTGACCACCACCATCTCGCACCGCGAGCGCTTGAAGAAGCAAACGGGTGGTTCCGGTCTGTTCGCCGACATGGAATTCGAGATCGGCCCGGCCGACCAGGAATTCCTCGACAGCGAAGACTTCAAGAACGGCAAGCTCAAGCTGCAGTTCGACTGGGCCATCGTAGGTGGCTCTATCGACAGGAACTACCAGAAGCCGATCCGCGATGGCTTTAACGCCATGATGGAGAACGGCATTCTGGCCGGCTACAGCATCGACAGCATGAAAGTGAGGGTGTTCGACGGCTCTATGCACGCTGTCGACTCCAAGCCGATCGCCTTCGAACTCTGCGCCAAGGAAGGCTTCCGTGCCGCCGTGCCGCGCACGAAGCCGGTGCTGATGGAGCCGATCATGAAACTCGAAGTGGTCACCCCCGAAGAGTACGTGGGTTCGGTGATCGGCGACCTCAACCGTCGCCGCGGTCTGCCGAAAGGGCAGGAGCCCCGCATCGGCGGCGCCATTGCCATCCAGGCCGACGTGCCGCTGGCCGAGATGTTCGGCTACGTGACCGCCCTGCGCACCATTACTTCCGGTCGCGCCAGCTCGACCATGGAGTTCTCGCACTACGCCGAGGCTCCGGCCGGCATTGCCAAGGAAGTAATTGAGAAGGCAAAGGGTGAAGTTAAAGTATAAAATTGTATCTTTGCGGGCCCCGCGGTTCAGGTGACCATCCGGATCGCGGGGTTCTCTTGAAATAAGTAATCATTTTTTCAACTCAGCAAGGGTTATGAATCAAAAGATCCGAATCAAGCTCCGTTCGTACGATCACAACCTGGTTGACAAGTCGACCGAAAAGATCGTGAAAACGGTACGCAACAGCGGTGCTGTTGTAACTGGCCCGATTCCGCTGCCCACCAAGAAGGAGATTTTTACCGTCCTGCGTTCGCCGCACGTCAACAAGAAATCTCGGGAGCAGTTCCAGTTACGCACGCACAAGCGACTGATCGAAATCTACACGCCTACCCAAAAGACGGTAGATGCGTTGTCGAAGCTGGAATTGCCTAGTGGGGTAGACATCCAGGTCAAGTTGACGTAATTACCACACAGTTTGCCGGCCCGGCAACGGGCCGCAGTCATTGGAATTCAATTGTTGAATTGCGGATATAGATCTTCAGACGAAGTTCTCCGCCCGATTCAATAGCTGTGAATGGTCGAACGCGAGTGACGGGCCCACCCGTCCGTTCGCTTCCCCATCTTCGGTCCGCTCTTTATTGGACCCTTCGCTTGAATCAACCGGCCAGGCATGCGCCGGTATGGAGGCTTTCCGTCTGATGTTCCTTATTCAAAACATCATTATCGTGAACGGAATAATCGGTAAGAAAATCGGAATGACCAGCATTTTTGACGAAGCTGGTCGCAACGTGGCCTGCACGGTGATCGAAGCCGGTCCCTGTGTAGTTACCCAAGTCAAAACGGAAGAAACCGACGGTTATTCTGCTATCCAGATGGGCTTTGGCGAAGCCAAGGAAAAGAATACGACCAAACCCATGTTGGGGCATTTCAAGCAGGCAGGCACGACGGCTAAGAGCGTACTGGCGGAATTCCGCAACTTCAACCTGGTGCCCAAGGCCATCGGCGAGCTCGTCAAGGTCGAGGAGATCTTCCTGGAAGGCGACTACGTCAACGCCATCGGCACTTCGAAGGGTAAGGGCTTTCAGGGGGTTGTCAAGCGCCACGGTTTCAGCGGCGTGAACGACGCTACGCACGGCCAGCACAACCGCCAGCGGGCCCCGGGTTCGATCGGCGCCTCTTCGTACCCCTCGCGGGTGTTCAAGGGCATGCGCATGGCCGGCCGCACGGGCAACCAGCGCATTACGGTCCGCAACCTGCAGGTACTGAAGATTTTCCCCGAGCAGAACATCCTGCTGGTCAAGGGCGCGGTGCCCGGCCACAAAGGATCGATCGTGATCCTGGAGAAGTAATGCTCCTCCGCAATCGGTTGAAAATTAAAGAGTAAATCCATCGGCCTCTTCCGAACGCAGGCCAAAAAATAGCAGCGATGAAACTCGATGTCTTAAATATTCAGGGTGAAAAAACCGGCAGAACGGTCGAGCTTCCCAAGGAACTCTTTGGGATCGATCCGAACGAACACGCTGTATATCTGACGGTGAAGCAGTACCTGGCCAACCAGCGCCAGGGCACCCACAAGGCAAAGGAAAAGGGCGAAATTTCCGGCTCTACCCGCAAGATCAAGCGGCAGAAGGGAACGGGTACGGCCCGCGCCGGCAGCATCAAGAGCCCCGTATTTCGCGGAGGCGGCCGCATCTTCGGCCCGCGCCCCCGGAACTATGGCTTCCAGCTCAACAAGAAGGTCAAGCGCCTGGCCCGCAAATCGGCCCTGTCGGCTAAAGCCGGCGCCGGACAATTGCTGGTCGTAGAAGACTTCTCCTTCGAAGCGCCGAAGACCAAGGCCTACCTCGACATCCTGCGTAAGCTGGGCGTCGATCAGCAGAAATCACTGCTCGTCACCGCCGACTTCGAACGCGAGGTGGTGCTCTCGAGCCGCAACCTGCAAGAGTCGAATGTAACCCGGGCTCAGGACCTGAACACCTACGACGTGCTGAACGCCGGCACGCTGATCCTGTCCGAAGGTTCTATTGAAAAGTTGAAAGGATCCTTTGCGTAACACACGCCCGTGCTGAACGGGAAAATATTTGAACCATGGCAAAGCAAATTCTCATCAAGCCGCTGATCACCGAAAAGGCCGATTCTCTGTCGGAGAAACGCAACCAATACACCTTTGTGGTGGCGAAGAAGGCCAACAAGGTCGAAATCCGCAAAGCGGTCGAAGCCATGTACAACGTGGCTGTCGAGTCGGTCAATACCGTCATCATGCCGGGCAAGACCAAAAACCGCAATACGCGCAGCGGCATTATCAAAGGACGGGTATCGAGCTACAAGAAAGCTATCGTGACCCTGTCGCAAGGAGAAGAGATCGATTTCTTCGGAGATATCTAATCCAGCTGCCGCAAAGGGCTTCGTTCCCAGTTATGGCAGTTTGGGGCATTTTTTGACAACCGAAACATCCAGTAAAGATGCCAGTTAAGAAGTATAATCCGGTTACTCCCGGGATGCGTTTCCGCATCGGCAACGCCTATACGGAAGTGACGACCGACAAGCCGGAGAAGAGCCTGTTGGAACCCATCAAGAAGTCGGGCGGGCGCAACAACCAAGGCCGCCGGACCGTACGCCAACGTGGCGGCGGACATAAGCGCCGTTATCGCGTGATCGATTTTCGCCGCGATAAGGAAGGCATGCCGGCTACCGTCAAGTCTATCGAGTACGATCCGAACCGCACGGCCTACATCGCCCTGGTGGAATATGAAGATGGCGAAAAGCGCTACATCCTGGCCCCTAACGGACTGCAGGTGGGCGCCACCGTCGAATCGGGCGAGAATGCCTCGCCGAACATCGGCAACGCCCTCTACCTGAGCAAGATCCCCCTGGGCTCGGTGATCCACGCGATCGAGTTGCAGCCGGGCGCCGGCGCTTCGCTGGCCCGTTCGGCCGGCACCTACGCCACGCTGATGGGACGCGAAGGAAAGTACGCCTCGATCAAGCTGCCCTCCGGTGAAGTGCGTCGGATCCTGCTGAGCTGCAAGGCCACGATGGGATCGACCTCGAACCCCGACCACGGGCTGCAGTCGCTGGGTAAAGCCGGCCGCAAGCGCTGGCTGGGCCGCCGCCCGCGTACCCGCGGCGTCGCCATGAACCCGGTCGATCACCCCATGGGCGGTGGCGAAGGCAAGGCTTCGGGGGGCCACCCGCGCTCGCGCAACGGTCAAATGGCCAAAGGCCAGAAGACGCGCAAGCCGAAGAAGCACTCGAATAAGCTGATCATCTCGCGGCGCAAGACGAAAGCTAAAAAGTAATTGATGGCCCTGCGGGGCACTAAATCCATACGACAATGGCTCGTTCGATCAAAAAAGGACCCTACGTCTTCCACAAGTTGTTGAAGAAGATCCAGAAGGCGAAGGAGAACAATAAGAAATCGGTGATCAAGACCTGGTCGCGCGCTTCCATGATCATTCCCGACATGGTGGGCGAAACGATCGCCGTACACAATGGCAAGACCTTCGTTCCGGTGTTCGTCACCGAAAACATGGTCGGCCACAAACTGGGCGAATTTGCCCCCACCCGGAGCTTTAAAGGGCATTCCGGTAACCGGAAGAAATAATCCGGGATTATTCAGGCTTGGCGGGCTAACCTCCGAGCCGACCAATCTCTAATATCGAAATTGGAACGATGGAAGCAGTAGCCAAACTTAAGAACTGTCCGATGTCGGCCCGCAAAATGCGGCTGGTCGTCGACCTGATCCGGGGCAAGAACGCCCTGGAAGCCCTGGATATCCTCCGGTTTACGAAGAAGGAAGCCGCCACCGTGCTCGAAAAGGTCGTCCTGTCGGCAATCGCCAACTGGGAGTACAAGCTCGACCGCACGGAAAGCGCCGACGATTACGATCTCTACATCAAGGAGGCCTATTCGGACGACGGCACCATGCTCAAGCGGTTTCGGCCGGCTCCGCACGGTCGGGCCCACCGGATCCGCAAGCGCACCAACCACGTCACCATCGTCGTGGCCAATCGCATCCCGCTGCCTTCCGAAGCAGAAGGCGCCGGAGCCGACGAAGTGCTGATTGACGAAGTGGAGGAAGCCGGCGAAGAATAGCCCGGCCGAAAGCTGAAGAAAACTTGGCGGGAACGCGTTCCCGCCGCTTGTTTGCTAAATTTCTAATAACGACACCAATGGGTCAGAAAACTAATCCGATCGGCAACCGCCTGGGCATCATCAGAGGATGGGAGTCCAACTGGTTTGGAGGGAAAGACTTTGGCGACAAGGTGGTGGAAGACGAACACATCCGCACCTACGTCAAAGCCCGTGTCCAAAAAGGCGGCATCGCCCGTATCATCATCGAGCGCACCCTGAAGCGGGTGACGGTCACCATCCACACCTCCCGGCCGGGGATCATCATCGGCAAGGGCGGACAGGAAGTCGACCGCATTCGCGAAGAGCTCAAGAAGCTGACGGGCAAGGACGTCCAGATCAACATCATGGAGATCCGCAAGCCCGAACTCGACGCCAATATCGTAGGGGAGAGCGTCGCCAAGCAGATCGAAGCCCGGATCAACTACCGGCGCGCGATCAAAATGGCGATCCAGTCCACCATGCGGGCCGGCGCCGAAGGCATCAAGGTGCGCATCTCGGGTCGATTGAACGGCGCTGAAATGGCCCGCTCGGAGGAATACAAGGACGGACGCATTCCGCTCCACACCTTCCGCGCAGATATCGACTACGCCCTGACCGAAGCCCAGACCATCTACGGCAAGATCGGCATCAAGGTGTGGATCTGCAAAGGAGAAGTGCTCGGTAAGCGCGACCTGTCGCCCAATATCGGCATGGACAAGAAGGACAAGGGCACGGGCGGCCGTGGTGGCGAACGCCGCGGAGGCGACCGTCGCGGAGGCGGCCGTGGAGGCGATCGCCGGGGCGGTGGCCGCCGTTGATCGGCATCCACCGGAAGGCGTCAATTTTCGTGGTAACAGGTTATTAAGTTTAAAAAATAACCCGTACCTTTGCCACGCTTTTTTCGAATCCTAAGTTTGCGGGCTGGAAAACCCCGCAAAATAACCGCCGCCGGAACGGGCGGTGTTGTTATCTAAAACCACCGACAAAATGCTACAGCCGAAAAGAACGAAATATCGCAAGCAGCAGAAGGGACGGAACAACGGTTTGGCGCACCGCGGCAGCACGGTGGCCTTCGGAAGTTTCGGTTTGAAGGCGGTGACGAGTGGCCGGATCACCAACCGCCAGATCGAAGCGGCTCGTATCGCCATGACGCGTTACATGAAGCGGGAAGGCAAGGTGTGGATCCGCATTTTCCCGGACAAACCGATCACGGCCAAGCCGCAGGAAGTGCGGATGGGTAAGGGTAAAGGGGCGCTCGATCACTGGGTGGCCCAGATCAAGCCCGGCCGTATCATGTTCGAACTCGATGGCGTGCCCGCCTCCGTAGCTACCGAAGCTCTGCGCCTGGCCGCACAGAAATTGCCGGTGCAGACGAGGATCTCGGTCCGCCCCGACTATAACGGCTAATGCCGCGCGAACCATTTTTTGAACAACCTATAAGCATCATCTGCGATGGCAACTAAAAAATTTCTGGAACTGCAGGAGTACTCGGATGCCGACCTGGCCGCCGAATTGCAGAAGACTGAGCAGGACTACCAGAAGCTCCAATTCGACCACGCGATCAAAGGGCTGGACAATCCCATTACGCTGCGGGAGGTTCGCCGCGATATTGCCCGCCTGAAGACCGAAGTCCGCCGGAGAGAACTCAGCGCCTTGTCGAAAGAACAACTGTCCATGCGTTCGAAGATCCGGGCGCGGAGAAGATCTAAAAATTGAGCTGCGACTCTGAAACGTTATCAACATGCAGGATAGAAATCTTAGAAAAACGCGTATCGGTATGGTGGTCAGCACCTCTATGGACAAGACCATCAGCGTGCAAGTGCAGCGCCGGCTGCAGCACCCCATCTACGGCAAATTCGTCAAGAAGTCGAACAAGTTCATGGCTCACGACGAAAACAACGAATGCCAGGTGGGCGATAAGGTCCGGATCATGGAAACGCGTCCGCTGAGCAAGAATAAGCGCTGGCGGCTGGTGGAAGTCATCGAAAAAGCAAAATAAGCAGTTACCCGGGTGGCCCTGGTCGCCCCGTAAAAATATTCGGTCATGATTCAGCAAGAAAGCAGACTAAGAGTTGCGGATAATAGCGGCGCCAAGGAAGTGCTCTGCATCCGCGTGCTGGGCGGCTCGAAGCGCCGCTACGCTTCGATCGGCGACAAGATCGTCGTCACCGTCAAGGAAGCGACGCCCGGTGGCGTGAAGAAGGGCACCGTGTCCAAAGCGGTCGTTGTGCGCACCAAGAAGGAAGTACGCCGTCGCGACGGTTCCTACATCCGCTTCGACGACAACGCCGTCGTACTGCTCAACAACGCCGACGAACCCCGCGGCACCCGTATTTTCGGGCCCGTGGCCCGCGAACTGCGCGAACGCGACTATATGCGGATCGTTTCGCTGGCGCCCGAAGTATTGTAGTATTGCATGACCGCCAATGTCGATTGGCAATTTTCAAATTAGCAAACCATGGCTAAGAGCAACAAAAAAACGCGGTTCTCACCGAAGCTGCACATCAAGAAAGGCGACAAGGTTCGCGTGACCGCCGGCGCCTACAAGGGCGTCGAGGGCGAAGTGCTGGAAGTGTTCCCCGACAAGAACCGCGCCATCGTGGAAGAGGTCAACGTGGTGAAGAAGCATACCAAAGCCTCCGGCGACAACCCCGGCGGGATCAACGAAGTTCCGGCCCCCGTGCATGTGTCGAACCTCATGTTGATCGACCCCAAGACCGGCGAACCGACCCGCATCGGACGCAAAGAAGTGGACGGCAAGATCGTCCGGTATTCTAAAAAATCTGGTGAAATTATCAAGTGATGAGCTACCAACCGAACCTGCAGAACAGATATAAAGATGAGATCGTGCCGGCCCTGATGGAACAGTTTCAGTACGACTCCATCATGGAAGTGCCGCGCCTGGTCAAGGTTTGCATCAACCAGGGGGTTGGCGCCGCCACCCAGGATAAGAAGCTGGTCGATGCCGCTCTCGACGAACTGACCAAGATCGCCGGCCAGAAAGCCGTGCCGACCAAGGCCCGTAAATCGGTGTCGAACTTCAAACTTCGCGAAGGGATGACCATCGGCGCCCGCGTGACCCTGCGCCGCGACCGTATGTGGGAATTCATCGAGCGCCTCGTCGCCGTAGCCCTGCCGCGTGTACGCGACTTCCGCGGGATCAACGACAAGAGCTTCGATGGCCGCGGCAACTACTCGATGGGCATCACCGAACAGATCATCTTCCCGGAGATCGACCTCGATAAGGTCGGCAAGATCACGGGCATGGATATCACGTTCGTCACTACCGCCAAGACCGACGCCGAAGCGCTCGCGCTTCTGAAACTGATCGGTCTGCCGTTTAAGAATCAGCGTAACTAAAGCATATTACAATCGTAACTCATGGCTAGAAAATCTTTGATAGCGAGAGAAAAGAAGCGTGCACGCATGGTGAAGAAATACGCCGACCTGCGCAAGCGCCTCAAGGAAGAAGGGGATTACGATACCCTCGATAAACTCCCGCGCAACGCTTCATCGGTGCGCCTGCACAATCGCTGCAAGCTCACCGGGCGTCCGAAAGGCTACATGCGCCGCTTCGGGATCTGCCGGGTGAAGTTTCGCGAAATGGCGCTCGACGGGAAAATTCCCGGCGTCACCAAAGCAAGCTGGTAGGAAGGTGATCTGAGAAGTGAGATCTGAGACTTGAGATTTGAAATCTCAAGTCCCAAATCCCAAATCCCAAATCGCAAATCCAATAGTCCAGTTTAGGGTTATCGGTTTAACTCTGGACGTCTGAACTCTAAACCATCTTAATCATGTATGTAACTGATCCTATTGCAGATTACCTGACCCGGATCCGCAACGCACAGCAAGCTGGGCACCGGGTTGTGGAAATCCCCGCCTCCAATCTCAAGAAAGCGATCACGGAGATCCTGTACAACCAGGGATACATCCTCAAGTATAAGTTTGCCGACGACGAAGGGCCCCAGGGCACCATCAAGATCGCCCTCAAGTACGATCCGGTCACCAAAAAACCGGTGATCCGCGATATGCAGCGGATGAGTAAACCCGGCCTGCGTCAATTCCGAAAAGTAAGAGATCTGCCCCGCATCATCAACGGTCTGGGCATCGCGATCGTGTCGACCTCCAGAGGGGTATTGACCGATAAGCAAGCCCGCGAGTTGAACGTCGGCGGCGAAGTGCTTTGCTACGTGTATTAATACGAGGCAAAGCCCGGCCTTCCGGGCCGTTCTGTGTTTTACGATCAAAAGGACTTTAAAAACTTAGGTCATGTCAAGGATAGGAAAAGCTCCCATCGATTTGCCGAAAGGCGTGGAGATCTCGGTCAGCAAGGGCAACCTGGTGACGGTCAAAGGCCCCAAGGGCGAACTGTCGCAACAGATCGATCCGGACCTTTCGGTCGAAGTGGAGGAAGGGCAGGTCGTCGTGAAGCGCCCCACCGACCAAAAGCGGCATCGGGCCATGCATGGCTTGTATCGCGCGTTGATCAACAATATGGTCGAAGGCGTCGCCAACGGCTATGTCAAGGAACTGGAGTTGATCGGCGTCGGTTATCGCGTAGCCAATACGGGAAATCTGCTCGAACTGACGATCGGCTATTCGCACCCGGTCTACTTCTACCTGCCCGACGAGATCAAGCTGGAAACGATCATGGAAAAGGGTAAGAACCCGACCATCCGGCTGGAAAGCTACGACAAGCAGCTGCTCGGACAGATCGCCGCCAAGATCCGCTCCTTCCGGAAGCCCGAACCGTACAAAGGCAAAGGTATCCGCTTCGTTGGAGAGATCGTGCGCAGAAAAGCCGGCAAGACGGCCGCGAAGTAATTGTAATTATTATTCAGACTCTGTTCCCGGATCGCGTCTTGGGATGGGGCCACCGCCCCTTCACTAAGGCAAATAAAGAGGAAAACATGAAGTTCAAAAAAGAAAACCGTAGGCAGCGCATCCATTACCGGATCCGCAAGAAAGTACAGGGAACGGCCGAACGGCCGCGCCTGAGCGTGTACCGCAGCAATAAATCCATCTATTGTCAGGTGATCGACGACGTCGCCGGACGTACCCTGGTCGCTGCCTCCACCTTCGACGAAGGGATCAACCGTTCGGTTCCGAAAGCGGACCAGGCCCGTCAGGTGGGCAAAGTCCTGGCTGAAAAGGCCCTGGCGCAAAAGATCTCCGTAGTGGTCTTCGACCGTGGCGGTTATCTCTACCACGGCCGCGTAAAGGCCCTGGCGGATGGCGCCCGGGAAGGAGGACTGAAACTCTAAACTATCAATCGACCTAAAATGGCAAATAAGACGACAAATAGGATCAAACCCGCGGAAACCGAACTGAAGGAAAAGTTGGTGAACCTCAACCGGGTTGCCAAAGTGACCAAAGGGGGTCGTACCTTTAGCTTCGCCGCGATCGTAGTGGTGGGCGACGGGAACGGCGCCGTAGGGCATGGCCTCGGCAAGGCACGCGACGTGTCGGAAGCCATCGCCAAGGCCGTTGACGACGCCAAGAAGAGCCTCATCAAAGTTCCGCTGTACAAGGGTACGATCCCTCACGAGCAGAAGGGCAAATACGGCGCCGGTCGGGTGCTGCTGAAGCCCGCTTCCGACGGTACCGGTGTGATCGCAGGTGGCGCTATGCGGGCCGTGCTCGAGATCGCCGGCGTACACAACGTGCTGGCCAAGTCGATGGGTTCGTCAAACCCCCACAACGTGGTCAAGGCCACGATCGACGCCCTGGCCAAACTGCGGAGCCCGCAGGAAGTAGCCCGGCAGCGCCGCGTTTCGCTCGATAAAGTATTCAACGGATAACGGTGGCCCTGCGGCCTCCGCAAACAGCTTTCGTCATGGGTAAAATCAAGATTACGCAAGTAAAGAGCACCATCGACCGCTCCAAGCGGCAGAAAGAGACCGTGAAGGCCCTGGGCTTGCGTCGGATCAATCAAACGGTCGAACACGAAGCTACCCCCCAGATCCTGGGTATGGTGGCCAAGGTTAGCCATTTGGTGTCGGTAGAAGAAGTTTAAGGACGGCGCCCCGGCGTTGTCGCATGCTAAAAATATTGTGGCCGTACGGATCGCAGAGCGGTCCGGGCGCCCAAAACACATAATCAAGGCGTAGCGATGGAACTACATAATCTCAAACCTGCAAAGGGATCGATCAAAAAGCGCAAGCGCATTGCGCGCGGTCAGGGCTCCGGACACGGAGGTACGGCTACCCGTGGCCACAAAGGCGATAAGTCGCGTTCGGGCCACAAGTACAAGCGCAATTTCGAAGGCGGTCAGATGCCGATCCAGATGCGTTTGCCGAAACGAGGTTTCAAGAACCCCAATCGGGTCGAGTTCGTGCCGATCAATCTGGGTCGCCTGCAGGAGATCTCCGACAAGTACAACGTCAATACGATCGACCTGGAAACGCTGGTAAAACATGGCATCGTCGGTAAAAACGACAAAGTGAAGGTTCTGGCTCGCGGCGAATTGCAAAGCAAGCTCAGCGTGTCGGTTCATGCCTGTTCTGCGGCCGCCAAGGAGGCCGTCGAGGCCAAAGGCGGCAGTGTTAACCTCGTATAACTCAGTCTGATGAAAAAACTGATCTCAACGCTCAAGAATATCTGGAAGATCAAGGAACTGCGCAACCGGATCCT
>JAGQXA010000437.1 GCA_020436865.1 Saprospiraceae bacterium
CGGTCCTCGACGGCACATCCGTTCTCGGTGACGACGATCGGCGGCCCCTCATAACGCCGGTCGATCCATTCCAGCAGCTTCCGGAAGCCCCAGGGTACGATGGGCCAACCCATAGCGGTTTTTGACCAGCCCGGATCGGCGCTCAGGCGGATCTCCTGGTCGGCGGCCAGGCCCGTGTTGGCGTAGGGATTGGCCGGTTCGAGGCGATCCGCCGGAACGTATTGGGCGTACATGGTAGAGTAGTGGTTCAGCCCGAAGAAGTCGGAGGAACCCAGGAGCAAGGCGCAGTCGTCGGAGGAGAAAAGGGGAAGACGTTCCCCCAACCGTTCGCGCATGACCTCCGGGTAGTCCCCCCGGTAGATCGGGTCGGTCAGCCAGGCCAGCATGAACTCGAGCGCTCGCTGGGCGGCAGCTTGATCTTCCGGCCGGTCGGTGAGGGGCTCGCGCCAATCGCAGTTGTTGGTGATGCCGATGCGGCCCTGCTGTGTAGCTCGAAATTTTTGGCGGTAGCGATCGACGGCCCGCCCGTGTGCCCGCAGGATCTGGTGCGCCACCTGATAGGGCTCGCGATCGGATCGGCGGCCCGGGGCGAAAATGCCGTCGGCATGTCCGAGTATAGCTACTACCCAAGGTTCGTTGAACGTGATCCAATTCTTGACCCGGTCGCCAAATTCTGCGAAGCACAACTCGGCATAATCGGCGTACAGCTCGGCCAATTGAGGGTTGAGCCAGCCGTCGTATTCGAGTTGCAGCGCCAGCGGGAGGTCCCAATGGTACAGCGTGACCCAGGGCTCGATGCCCTTTTCCAACAAGGCGTCGATCAGACGGTGGTAAAAACGGAGGCCTTCGGGGTTCGCCTTTCCGTAGCCGGCTGGTAATACCCGCGGCCAGGAAATGGAGAAGCGATAGGCCTGTACGCCCAACTCGGAGAGGAGCGCTATGTCGTCGCGAAAGCGGTGGTAATGGTCGCAGGCGGTATCGCCGTTATGATTCTGAAAGACCTTTCCGGGAATATGCGAAAAGGCGTCCCAGATACTGGGGCCTTTTCCCCCTTCTCTCCAGGCGCCTTCGATCTGGAAGGCAGCAGTGGCTGCGCCCCAGGTGAAATGGTTGGGAAATACTGGCATGTGATACTATTGAGAATTTTGAGCTTGTCCAAAAGTAGGCCAATTTCGCAATTATTGGGATCCAGGCGGCGGAATTACCTTTAACCGGGTCTTTGGTAAAGTGGCAGGGCTTTTAAGATTGTCATCTATTTGGCAGAAGTCTCAAATACCCCTCGTTCGAACTGGAGGGCCTATGAAAAAGACTTACATTTAGTTGGACCCAGATCCGAAAAGCTACTTGCCCAGACAATCGTACGATCTTTTAGCGACTCCGCTTTTGACGCAAAAGGACTTGCGAATCGAAACACTTGTCGTACCATTTTCTCATTCAACACTCCTACCGATGCGAAAACCACTACTCTTTTCCCTCCTACTTTTTCTGTTTGGCTCCATGAACGCCCAGTTTCCCGTTTTCGAAGGAAAGGCGATCAAGCACCAGCCTCATCCGGAATTGCAGTCCGTGTTCACTCATTACGATATTTTCGAGATCGATGCCACGGCACTCGATCAGTTCGTGAAATCGCAAAGCGGAACCCGGCAGTTTTCCCTGCAATTGGGAAACGAGTATGCCTGGGATATCGAATTGGTTCCCAATCCGATCATAGCCGATCACTTTGTGCTGCGAACCTTGGGCGCGAAAGGTGTCC
>JAGQXA010000438.1 GCA_020436865.1 Saprospiraceae bacterium
CCGAGCTGCAACTCGAACTGATCGACCTGACCGGACAGATCCTGCTTCGCCAAACGGTTGAGCAAGGCGCCGACCATTTGCGCCTGCCGGTCGCTCTGCACGGCATCCCAACGGGGATGTACCAGCTCCGGGTCGTGCAGGAGAGCAAGAGCTGGGTCAGACCGGTGGTGAAAGTGAAGTAAAAAGATAAGAGTAGAAAGATAAAAGACGATCGGGCCGATCGCTGTTTACGATCGGCCCGATCGTCTTTTATCTTTCTACTTTCCTCTTTCTACTCAAAAAGAGTACAGATACCCGGCACTCAAGGAGAAGCCTTTGTTCTGCACCTTCTCCGAGAGCAGGGGCACGTCGTACGACTCGGTGAACCCGCGGGTATAGCGACCGTCGAAGAAAAGCTTGCCGTTGCCGGCCTTGAAAGCCATTCCGGCGCCGAGAGCCCCACCGACCTCGAAGCGTTCGTAACCGATCGCATCGAGGTCGAGTTTGGTGTCGAACAGGTCGACCTCGACCAGTACCTTGGCACGGGTAGTCACCTTCCCATTGATGGCGTAGCCGAAGGTCGGACCCGCCACGACATATCCTTCGACGACCTCGTTACCGAATTTGGCCTTGGCCAGCAGCGGCATTTCCAGATAGTGAACCTTCGTCACGGCTACGGCCCCGACGGGCAACGGTAGTCCGAACAGTTCGAGGTCGAAATTCTCATTGAGTTTAAAGCCCTTGCCGGTATGCAGCAGTTCGCCCTGCAGGGCAAAATGATCGTTCAGTTCGAGTTCGGATACGAAACCGAACTGCCGGGTCGTGATGGTCTTGAAATCCGGGACCTGCTCGACCTCGGAAACGATCGACGGCGTCTTCACATTTACAAAATTCCATCCGGCCTTGATCCCGAAGGAAACCTGGGCGGACAATTGGGCGCTCGCCAGCGCCAGTACAGCGGCAAAAATGATCTTGGTCGTTTTCATGCGGATGTTTTTGTGTGCCAATCCTAAATGACCGTCCAAAGATGAGCGACTCAATCGTTAAGTGCCGTTAAGTGCTTGTTAGCAGAGTGATAAAGATTCCGGAAACCACACTGTGATCTGTGAAAATCCCGGAAGATCGGTTGCCTGACGTTAAATTCGATAACGCCCTAAATTTGCGGGCTTCCCCCGGCCGGCATTACTTACCCATTCTTTACCTTTGTCAAACGGGGCCTCCGTCCAAAAACCAACATCCAACGACTAATACCAGCAAATGCACATCAAACCATTCCAGGCGGTTTTTCCCAACACGGATCTCATCACCTCCGCGGCCACTTTCTTCGGAACGGTAAAAGAGGAGTATCCCAACTATGTGCAGAGCGGTTTCTTCAGTAAGGTCGCCCAGGAAGCCATCTATGTGTACCAGATCCGGGAGCGCGAACATACCTACACCGGTCTGGTAACCTGCGCCGCGATCGAAGATTACCTGGAAGGACACATTCGCAAACACGAAAATACGCTACCGGCCAAGGAACAGCAGCAGATCCACCTACTGTTGCGGCGAAACGCGCAGGTCAAGCCCGTGCTGCTGACCTATCCGCCGGTCGAGGCGATCGATGCCTTCACCCACGATCTGATCGCCTCCAAAGAACCCTTCCTGCAGATCAGGTTCGAGCCGGAAGAAGACGAAGTCCACACCTTCTGGGAGATCAAGGACGACGGCCAGATCCGCCTGATCCAGGCCCTGTTCGAACAGTACGTTCCCTATACCTATATCGCCGACGGGCACCACCGGACCTCTACCACGGCCATCATGCACCACCGCCAGCAAAACAAGCCGGGCGGCAAGCTGTACGACCGCTTTCTCTGCGCCCTTTTTCCGACCAGCGAGCTGGAGATCCTCGACTTCAATCGCGCGGTGGAAGGCCTGAACGGTCATTCCCCGACCCAGTTCATGGCCCTGCTTTCGTCGATCGTGCAGATCGAACCGCTCCGCGAAGTTCTGCGCCCACGGCAAAAGCATGAAGTGGTGATGAACCTCAACCGGGAATGGTTTGCGCTCCGATGGAAAAAACGCATCCTTCGGCAGTACGTCGACGAAGAAATACTGCTCGATGTGCGGCTGCTCAACGAATGGATCCTGCAGCCCATCCTCGGCATCGACGATGTGCGGGAAGATGCCCGCCTGCGATATGTGGAAGGCACCCGCGGACTGGAAGGCACGACGGAGAAGCTGGTCAAAAGCGACGACCTGGTGGGATTTTTCCTGTACCCGGTCAGCATGGAGGATTTTTTGCATATTTCCGACGTCGAGCAGGTGCTTCCGCCGAAATCCACCTGGTTCGAACCGCGCATGCGCAACGGACTGATCGTACAGGAATACTAATGTTGAACCAAAACCCAAACTCATGATCCGAAAGATCACCGCAGATTATCTGTTTCCCATTACCCGGGGTCCCATACGGGAAGGAGTGGTCGTAATCGATGCCGACGGCAAGATCCTCGAGATCGGCGCCCGCGATCAATACGACCCGTCAGAATTGGAAGTGTACCCGGGAGTCATCGTTCCGGGTTTCGTCAATACGCATTGCCACCTCGAGCTCTCGCACATGAAAGGCAAGGTCGATACCGGCACAGGGCTGCTGCCGTTCCTGCAAAAGGTGGTTCGCTTTCGCGATATTCCCCAGGAAGAGATCCTCGAAGCTATCGCCGCCGCCGACCAGGCCATGTACGAAGCGGGCATCGTGGCGGTAGGCGATATTTCCAACAAAGCCGATACCGCCGACACCAAGGGCAAAAGCCCGATCCGCTATTACACCTTTGTGGAAATGTTCGACTTCCTGGCCGACGAGCACGCCCAGACCGTCTTCGACGGCTACCGGCAGGTTTTCGAGGCGCAAGACGGGAGGGGGTCCAACCGCAAGAGCTGCGTACCCCACGCCCCCTACACCGTGTCGCCTTCGCTCTTCCGGCTGATCAACGAACTCAACCGGCCCGGTTGCACCGTCAGCATCCACAATCAGGAAACCGTGCATGAAGACGAGTTCTTCCTCAGCCGGTCGGGGGGCTTCCTCGAATTCTACCGCTCGTTCGACATTCCG
>JAGQXA010000439.1 GCA_020436865.1 Saprospiraceae bacterium
CAGAAACTCGATCTCCTTTTCCAGAGAGATGATCTCCAGATCGGAATATTCGAGACTTTGCCGCATCAGTTGGGCGAACTTGGCCAGGTACTTGGCGGCGTTCTTGACCTCGTTCGAGGTGATGTAATGCTGAATGGCATTGAGGGCATTATACATGAAGTGCGGGTTCATCTGCGCCCGCAGGGCCTTCAACTGCAGGCGGGTAGCCTGCAGGCGAAGCAGTTCGGCCTCCTTCTTCTTCTGTTCGGCCTCGTACTTGACCTCCAGTTCGAGCACCTTTTGGAGGTTGACCTGTTCGGCGTATTTTTCGGCGACCTGATCGTAGAGGATCTGGTATTCGTAGGCGCTCTTGTAGTCGCCCAGTTCGGCATGGAAGGAGGCGATATCCTTGTAGATGCCGGAGATCTGTTTGTAGTCCTCGATCTTTCTGGCGTGGTTGTAGGCATTGATGAAATGCTGCATGGCCAGGTCGGTGTCGCCGCTTTCGAGGTGGAGGTGGGCTTTCCAGCGTTCGATGTTCGACAGATTGTAATGATCGTCGCCGGAAGCCGATTGATAGAGTCCTTCCGCCCGCTCGTAATACTCGAGCGCCCGGTCGTAGTCTTTGCGCTGGTAGTAGATATAGCCGAGGTTGGCGAAGGCGCTGGCGCGCGCCTGCTGGCTGCTGTCGTCGCGCGTTTCGAGCGCCTTTTCGAAATACTGTTCGGCGCCGAGATCGTCGTTGAGGGTCATCAGCCCGATGCCGACGTTGAGGTAGTGCCACGACAGGCGGTTGCGCATGCCCAGGCGTTCGCACATAGCGGCCACTTTCTGGTAGGCGCGCACGCTCTTTTCCCACTCGTTGTTGCGCTCGTACACCTTTCCCAGCCCGGAATGGATCAGGGTCAGGAAGTAATAATCCATGTATTCGAGTTGCCCCTGCAGCGACTGGATGCGCTTGTCGGCTTCCAGAAAGGACTCGATGGCCTTCGAAAAATTGGAGTAATGCAGATCGAGGTAGCCTTCGCGGCAGATCATGCGGGCCTGGAGTTGCTCGTCGGGAAATAGTTTGAGCAGCTTCGAGGCTTTTTCCAGAAGGGCGGTAGCTCCTTCCAGGTCGCTTTGGTTGATGCAGGTACCGGCGTAGTCGATGTAGGCCGAGGCCTGTTGGCTGACGTCGCCCCGCTCTTCCACGATCTCGATGGCCTGCTGAAAATGGCGGGCCGAATCTTCGAACCGGTACAGCTGATTGGCGATAAACCCGGCGCGCAGGTGAAAGCTGAGCCGGATATCGGGCAGGTCGCAGCGTTCGAGCACGGCTTCCTCCTGAACGAGCAGTTCGCGCGCCCGCTGCACATTGGTAAAGGCCAAATGTCCGATCAGCCGATCCAGCACGAACAACTGCTGTCGGTCGTCTTGCCGGTCGGTCAGCTGTTTCTCCAGCACACTCACCTCTCCCGGGTCGGGCAACATCTTGTTCATTTCCTGATCGAGAATGTCTGACATTTACACTTGCTTAAAAGTAATATTGTTTTTTATAAAATGTTAGAACTGCCGGTAGAATTGCGACAATTTTTCCGATCCGGAAACGAAAAAAGGCCGGGTGTTCGCACCCGGCCTTTTTTCCGTTCCATCAAGAAGGATCGATCGTTATTGAGGAAGGATGTTGCCGCAAATGTTCAACCAGCGCTTCCACTTGTTCTTTTTCTCGCGTCCCCCCATGATATTCTTCATCTCGTCCTTCTTGATCTCACGTAGATCTTTCTTAAGCTCGTCAATGCTTTTCTTGGATTTCCCCATAGCATTTCGCATTTAATGTTTGTCAATCCTGTTACCCAAGCCGATATTAACCTAAACCAAAGTTATAAAATAAATCAATGCACGGAAAGCATCCCCGGCGTGTTTATGGCAAGCCGTCAGACATTTATTTTATTTCTATGTATACCCGATCGTACGATCCCGATCAAGAATCACATAAGCTATTGAAAATCATATATTTAAAAACAAAAACACGGGTCTCGATCATATCGATCGAACACATATTATACAAAAAAAAATGCAAGACTTTTCCGGAGCGATCTTGCTCTACAGGCCTTCCTGCAAACGGCGCATTTGTTCCATGAAGGCGGGCCGGCGGCGGCGCGAAACTTCGATCTTCTTGCCGTCGTCCATGATCAGATAGCCCCCATCGCCTTTGACGAACTTGCGCATGTAGTTCAGGTTGATCACATGTCGCTTGTGCACGCGGTAGAAGTTAACGCCCTGCAGCATCTCTTCGTACGCCTTGATGGTCTTGGAGGCCGTGATCTTATCGCCGCTCTTGAGGAAAATATGAGTGTAGTTGTCTTCGGCCTCGAAGCGCACGATCTCGCGGATATTTACGAAATAGATCCCATCCAGGGCCGAAATGCTCATCTTTTCAAAGGCATTGGGATTGTTGTAAACCTGGTTGAACAGTTCCAGGCGGGAGTCCATCTTACCCGGGCGGCGCGGGCGGATGCGCTGCACGGCCTGCTGCAGCAGGTCGGGGTCGATCGGCTTGACGATATAGCCGATCGAGCTGTACTCGCAGGCCTTGATCGCGTAGCGGTCGAAGGCGGTCACGAAAATGATCTCGAAATCGATCGGCTGCAGCTCGTTGAGCAGTTGAAAGACGAGGCCGTCGGGCAAACTGATATCCATAAACGCCACATCGGGTTGAAAGCCAGGATCGTCGAAGATATCCTGCGCCTCCCGGATGCTGGTCGCCTCCCCCACCACTTCCAGGTCTTCGCAGTACTTGGCCAGCAGGTTCTTCAGATTGTTCAACCCCTTGGGTTCGTCTTCGATGATTACGGCTTTGATCACGGCTGTAAAGGTTTTGTTATCGGTGTCTTCTGCCCGGAACGG
>JAGQXA010000440.1 GCA_020436865.1 Saprospiraceae bacterium
ACCTCCGTCGTGTACGCCACGACGAGCGCCGGCGGTTGTCCTTCGGCTCCCGTGCCGGTCAACCTCTGGGTCACGCCTGCCCCGAATTCGGCCAACTCCTTCATCGCGGTCGATCCGACCGTCGCATGCGGCCCGACCTTGGTGAGCGTGCAGTTCTTCTTTCCGCACCCCACCGCCGCTTACGACCTCAGCCTGCTGTACGGAAACGCCATGAGCGGCTTCCAGGTGTATAATGCCACAGGCGTGCAATCGGGGCAAGTCGCTCAGTTCAATATTTCCGAAACCACCGACTTCCAACTCGTCGGCGTGGGGCTGACCGGCAATCCGGCCTGCGACGCGATCTTCGCCAACCCGATCACCCTGACGGTCAATATAGCCGACGCGCCCATATTGGTCGTGAACGGTCTGCTCGAGATCTGTGCCGGCGACGCCATCGATCTGAGTGCGTTCGTAGAGGAAACGGGGAATCCGCCGGGCGCCATTCCGATCACCTTTCACAGTGGTAGTCCGGCCACTGGCGGCAACCAGATCGATCCCGTGGTCAGCCCGGGCGCCACGACCACCTACTACGCCTTCGCAGATGCAGGGGGCGGTTGCACGGCAGAGATCCCTGTTACCGTGACGGTTATGCCGGCCGGCACGCCTGTGCTGGGCTCCGCTTCGCTGTGCAGCAACGACCCGCCGCTGGACCTGGGCACCCTGCTCGATCCGGCCTTTCCCGACGGCACGTGGAGCGGGCCCGGGGTGAGTGGGGATACCTTCGACCCAAGCGGGTTGAGCGGCCAAATAAATTTGGCCTTTACCAGTAGTGAGCCCTGCGTCGAGGTCGCCAATACGGTCGTGACCGTCAACCCGGCCGGCACGCCTGTGCTGGGCTCCGCTTCGCTGTGCAGCAACGACCCGCCGCTGGACCTGGGCACGCTGCTCGATCCGGCTTTTCCCGACGGAACCTGGAGCGGGCCCGGGGTGAGTGGGGACACCTTCGACCCAAGCGGGTTGAGCGGCCAAATAAATTTGGCCTTTACCAGTAGCGAGCCCTGCATCGAAGTGGCCAATACTACGGTCGGCGTATCGAGCGGACCGGAGGTGATCAACCTGACCACCGATTGTGCGCCGGACAATCTGACCTACACCGTGAGTTTCGAGCTGATCGGCGGCGATCCGGCAACCTACACGATCGACGGGCAACCGCTGGGAGGAACGATCTTCACCTCCGGGCCGATCGAAGGCGGAACCCCCTATTCCTTCGAGATCGACGACGACAGCGGATGCGGTCCGCAAACTGTCAGCGGGGTACTGGACTGCTTCTGTTTGAGCTATGCCGGTACGATGGACGTGGCCTCCGGGCCGATCGTGCTTTGCAGTTCGGGCAATTTCGACGTGGCGCCATTCTTCAACAATGACGAATTCGTCGGTCCGGACGACGCCCTCCAGTTCGTACTCCACAGCGATCCCGGCAACCAGTTAGGAGTCGTTTATGCCGTCAGCAATTCAGGCATGTTCAACACTTCCGTGATCCCCGGGAACCAGGCCTACGCCTCGGTGATCGTTGGCGACGACCTCGGCGGCGGGATCGACCTCGACGACCCCTGCCTGTCGGTGGCGGCCGGGATCGAGATCTGGGTCGACGAGTTGGCCTTTATGCCCGGTCCCAGCCAGACCGGCTGCGAAGGTGATTGCTTTGCCTGGCCGGTGAGTTTCAGCGGCCTGCCGCCCTTCCTCGTGAACGTGATCGTGGAGAATGGCACGACGGTCGATTTCGGAACCCTGGTTTCCTATACCAACGATACGATCTTCCATATCTGTGCGGCCGATTACGGGTTGAGCACCGGCACCCTCACCCTGACCCCTCTGGAAATGTTCGACGCCGAATGCATCCTCATTTTCAATGTGCCCTACACGCCTGTCGACTTCACCTGGGAAAAACCGCCGGCCAGCGATCTGCTGATGACCCTCTGTGCGGGCGAGAGCCTGATCGTCAACGGCACGACCTACGACGAAAACAACCCCAGCGGTACAGAAATATTGACCGGGGCCTCCTCCCTGGGCTGCGATTCGATCTTAAATGTGCAGCTTAACTTCCTACCGGCCGCCGACGGACAACTGTTCGTCGAACTCTGTGACGGAGAATCCATTACCGTCAACGGCGCCCTTTACGACCAGAGCAATCCAAGCGGTACCGAGATCTTCCCCAACGCCGCTGCCAACGGCTGCGATTCCATCCTGCAGGTGCAGCTCAGCTTCCTCCCGGCTGCCGACGGACAACTATTCGCCGGCCTCTGCAATGGGGAA
>JAGQXA010000441.1 GCA_020436865.1 Saprospiraceae bacterium
GCTTCCAGCTTGTAGGGGTAGATCTCCGATTCGTCGAACCGTCCGGTCTCGTGGTACTTTTGTAAGACGGAACCGTAGGCGTCGACCCCGATCACCTGCACGCCAGGCTTGCGCTCCTTGAGGTAGCGCGCCGTGCCGGAAAGCGTACCTCCGGTGCCGCAGGCGGCCACGTAGTGGGTGAGGCGGCCGCGCGTTTGTTGCCAGATCTCGGGACCGGTCGACAGATAATGCGCCTCGCTGTTGTCGAGGTTGTAGTATTGGTTGAGGTAAATGGAGTTGGGCGTCGTTTCCTGCAAGTGGCGGGCCCGCGAATAGTACGACTCCGGATCCTCCGGCTTGACGTTGGTCGGGCAAACGATCACTTCGGCGCCCATGGCCTGCAGCGCCTGCCGCTTCTCGTCGGAGATCTTGGCCGGGGCCGTCAGAATGCAACGGTAGCCCTTTACGGCGCAGACCATGGCCACGCTGAAGCCCGTATTGCCGGAGGTCGATTCGATCACCGTGCCGCCGGGCTCCAGAAGGCCGCGGTCTTCCGCCCGTTCGATCATCTGCAGGGCAATGCGGTCTTTCGCCGACAGGCCGGGATTGAACGCCTCTACCTTGGCCAATACCGTGCACGGCAGGCTTTCCACGATCCGGTTGAGCCGGATCAGCGGGGTCTGGCCAATGGCGTCGAGTACGCTATCGAAATACGTTTTCACCTGAAGATGCTGGTCGTAAAACATGCGTTCGAAATTTTGCCCGGGCGTGGAGTCCCGGTCGGTGAAGTGGTTCTTCGGTAGGGCGTTCTTTGGATGAAATATCCGGGGCAAAATTAGGCCTTTCCAAATGCAAAGCCCGAAAAGTATCGAAGAAATACCGGCAATGTTTTGTTATTTTAAACGAAGAAGCTGATTTGTTGAAAAATTCTAAAAATGTCTGTTTGGATCAAAGGCTGATTTTTTGATTTCGCAATTGGGTTTGGGTGTTTCGGGGAATAGCTAGGGTTGTTGAACAGAGGGCATCCCCTTCCGGTCGGCAAAAATCGGCGGGAATCGTTCGCAAACCGCCATTTGCACCTACCTTTGTCCTTTGCTCATGAAAAACCCGCTTCGCCCGCTTCGCTTTTCGATCCGCCGCCCCTGGTCGCTGGCGGCGATCCTGCTGTACGTGCTGACGGCCAACACCCTCATCAACACGCGCAACGTGTACGAGCGGCCGCAAAACCTGTTGCGCTACGATCAGGGCGGGTATTACAGCTACCTGCCGGCGGTCTGGCTATACGGGGGCGATTTCACCTGCTCCTTTTACGACAGCCTCGGATATCGCAGCCAGGAATTTCTGAAAGACTACCAGGGAAAGAAGTTCAACAAATACCATGTCGGCCCGGCCGTGTTGCTGGCGCCCTTCTTCGCGCTGGGGCATTGGGAGGCCCTGCGCAGCGGCGCGCCCACGACCGGCTTTTCGCCGCCCTACCTGCAGTGGGCGCTGATCGGCTGTTACTTTTACGTGGCGCTGGGACTGCTGTGCCTGCGCAGCCTGTTGTTGCGATATTTCGACGATGTGGTCGTAGCCCTGAGTCTGCTCGCGCTGGCGCTGGGCACTAACCTGCTGTACTACAGCACGCACGAGGCCCTCATGTCACACGCCTATTCCTTTTTTCTTTTCGCCTTGCTGTGGTATCTGGCCGTGCGCTACTGGGAAAGCGGTCGCCTGCCCTGGCTATTGGCCACCGGCCTGGTCGGCGGATTGATCGCCGCCACGCGCCTGCCTAATCTGGTGGTCGGCCTGGTGGTGGTCGGCTGGGGCTTGAGTTCGAAAGCCGATCTGTCCGAACGACTGGCCCATATCGGGAAGTTCTGGTGGCACTTCGCGCTGGCCTCGATCCCCTTTTTCCTGGGCTGGCTGCCGCAATTGCTGTATTTCAAGCTGGTACACGGCAGCTGGTGGATCCACGCCTATGCCGGCGAGCGCTTCTTCTGGGATCAGCCGCTCGTGGGGCGCATCCTGTTCAGTTATCGCAAGGGGTGGTTGGTCTACACGCCCCTGATGAGCCTGGCGCTGATCGGATTCGTGCCGCTCTGGCGAAAGGTGCGGCCGGCCTTTTGGGGCATACTGTTGTTCTTTTTGGTCAACCTCTACGTGGTGTCGTGCTGGGGCAACTGGTGGTACGGCGGGAGCTACGGCATGCGGGTGCTGATCGAGTCGTCGGCGATCCTGAGCTTCCCGCTGGCGGCGTCGATCTCGGCCATTGTGCACCATCGCCTCGGCAGTTATCTGTTCACCGCTCTCTTCCCCCTCTTCATCGGCCTGTCGCTTCTGCAGACGCACCAATATAGCCATGGCATCATTCACCACGACGCGATGACCAAAAAGGCCTACTGGGCCGTCTTCGGCCATTTGCACCCCGCCGGAAAAAAAGTAATGGACCGCCGCGAAAAGTACCTCGATCGCCCCGATTACACGGCAGCCAATAAGGATCGGGAGTACCGAGGGAAAATGAGGTGATGTTGGTTGTTGGATAGTCCTACCAACAACCAACATCCAGTTTCCCTTGTTACCCTACCACCATGCCGAATACCTACGATATCATCATTTCCGGCGGTGGACTGGCCGGCCTGAGCCTGGTTCATCACCTGCTTCATTCTCCCTGGCGGGAAAAGCGGATCCTGCTGATCGACCGCGAGCAGAAGCGCGCCAACGACCGCACCTGGTGCTTTTGGGAAGCCAGCCCGGGGCCCTTCGAGCATCTGGTGCACCAGCGTTGGGACCGGCTCCATTTCTATGGGCCGGAGTTCGGGCGGCGGCTCGACATTCGCCCCTATGAGTACAAAATGATCCGGGGTATCGATTTTTACCGCTCGGTGGGCGCGGAGATCGAAGCGGCGCCCAATGTGGAGCTGCGCTACGGGCAGGTCGAACGCCTGATCGATGCCGGGGAGAAGGGGCAGGTACAGTTGACCGATGGCAGCAGCTTCGAGGCCGACTGGGTGTTCAACAGCATCTTCTTCGGTACGATCGACCGGAAAACCTGCAACTACCTCGATCAGCATTTCAAGGGCTGGGTGGTGCGCACCTCCGAACCCGCCTTCGACGCCGACACGGCGGTGCTGATGGACTTTCGCATTCCGCAGCTGGGCGAAACGCGTTTTTTCTACGTCCTGCCCCTCGATGACCGACAGGCCCTGGTCGAACTGGCCATTTTTTCCAACGACCACCTCACCGATGCCAGCTACGACGAACTGATCGCCGGCTACTTGCGCGAGTACGTGACCGACCGGCCCTACGAGATCGTACACCAGGAGAAGGGCGTCATTCCGATGACCGATCACCCCTTCCCGCAGCGCGAGGGCCGGATTCTGCACATCGGCACAGCCGGCGGCCACACCAAGCCCTCGACCGGCTACACCTTCTGGCGCCTGCAAGGCTTCCTACAGCGCATGGTCGCCGACCTCGCCGCCTCCGGCGACCCCCTGCCCCGCTCCTTGCTGTCGAA
>JAGQXA010000442.1 GCA_020436865.1 Saprospiraceae bacterium
ACCGTACAATTTTCAACCGCATGGATCAAGAAGTCGTAGATAAAGCCAAGACCAGCCGCAAGAAGAATACGAGCAAGAATTCGAAGCCCACACATGACCGCGAAACCTATCTTAAGTGGTATGAAACAATGCTGCGCATCCGCCGCTTCGAGGAACGGGCGCTCATGATGTACGGCCAGCAAAAGATCCGCGGTTTTTGCCATGTGTACATCGGCCAGGAGGCCATCACGGCCGGCATGGAGTCGGCCCTGCGACGCGAAGACGCCATCGTGACCGCCTACCGCCAGCACGGCACGGCCATCGGCCGGGGCATTAGCACCAAGGCCGCCATGGCCGAGTTGTACGGCAAAAGCACCGGCGCCAACAAAGGGAAAGGCGGTTCCATGCACTTCTTCTCGCGCGAACACCGCTACTTCGGCGGCAATGGGATCGTGGGCGCCCAGATCCCGATCGGAACGGGTATCGCCTTCGCGGAAAAATACCGCGGCACCGACAACCTGTGCGTGACGATGTTCGGCGACGGCGCCGCCCGCCAGGGCGTGCTGCACGAATCGTTCAACATGGCCATGACCTGGCAGATCCCGGTCCTCTTTATCTGCGAGAATAACCACTACGCCATGGGCACCTCGGTCAAGCGCACCAGCAACGTGCACGATCTGTACAAGATCGGCCTCGCGTACGACATGCCCTCCGAGCCGGTCAACGGCATGGACCCCGCCGCCGTCTACGAGGCCGTCAGCCGCGCCGCCGAACATATCCGCGCCGGAAAGGGGCCGTACTATCTCGAGATCAAGACCTACCGATACAAGGGGCACTCCGTGTCCGACCCGGCCAAGTACCGCACGAAAGAAGAGGTGCAGGAATACAAAGACGTCGACCCGGTCAAGATCGTCGAAATGAAACTCATCAAGGAATTCGAAGCCGAAGAAGAGGTCAAGAAGATCAAAGAACTCATCAAGAACGAGATCGAAGAAGCCGTGCAATTCGCCGAAGAGTCCGAATACCCGGATCCCTCCGAACTCTATACGGACAATTACGTAGAACCGGATTATCCCTTTATCCGGGATTGAGGTTTTTCGGATGTTGGATCTTGGATCTTGGATGTCGGTTCGGCTCACACCAAGAACTAAGATCCAACAACCAACATCCAACCCCTTTTCCTTCCTAGTCGCAAAAAGTTTCTTATTTTTGCGTGATTTTTTGGCGGTGGCCTTCCGCCGGCACTTAACCATTGTTCACAAATTACGATTATGGCAAGAAGAAAAAGTAAGAAGGATCAAAGCGATACGCTGGTGGATCTCGTCGAAGCGCGGGAGCATGCACAAGATTTTGTGGATCGCAACCAGAACCTGATCTTCGGCGCACTGGCCGCCGTGGTACTGATCGCCGGGGGCATCTTTGCCTACAACAACTTCTTTAAGAAACCGAAGCAGAAGGAAGCGCTGGGCCAGATGTGGAAGGCCGAGCAGCAGTTCCAGCAAGACTCTTTTGCGCTGGCCCTGACCAACCCGGGCGTCGATTACGACGGCTTCCAGCAGTTGGTCGAAGACTATGGCAGCGTGCCTTCGGGCAATGCCGCGACCTACTACGCCGGGATCAGCTACCTGCATCTGGGTGAGTTCGATGCCGCCATTTCCTACCTCAACGATGTCGACGCCGAGGGCGAGGTCCTGCCGATCATGAAATATGGCGCGCTGGGCGACGCCTATTCGGAAAAAGGCGAATTCGACAAGGCCCTGAGCAACTACAAGAAGGCCGTCAGTGCCGCCGACAACGAAGCTCTGACGCCGATCTATCTGATGCGTCTCGGCATGTTGAACGAGAAGCAGGGTAACCTGGGCGAGGCCCGGAAAGCCTACGAGCGCGTGAAGAAGGAATATGCGACTTCTACCCTGGCCCGCGACGCCGCCAAGTACCTCGTGCGTCTGGGTGCAGAAGGCTAGGCCAGTCGCGAAGGCAACCGCTTTTCGATCGCCAAAATCCTTTGCCGCTGAATTGCTGCGGCAAAGGATTTTGTTTTTGTGCGGCAGCTTGCTATTTTTCACCAAAGTTTTACCCTCATGCACGGCCCGGACCCCCATACCCTTTTCCCCTTGCGCGATGTCGACCGTCTGTGTTTCCTGAAAAATCTCGTCAAAAACCCGCAGATCGTCGTGGGTGACTACACCTACTACGACGACTTCGAACGGGTAGAGAATTTCGAAGAGAACGTTCGCTATCTGTTCGACTTTACGGGCGACCAACTGATCATCGGCAAGTTCTGCATGATCGCCTCCGGGGTCGAGTTTATCCTCAATGGCGCAAACCACCTGACCGAGGGAGTATCGGCCTATCCCTTCGCCATCTTCGGCCAGGGCTGGGAAGGCGCCATGGAAGGCAAGCAATACCCGTCTAAGGGCAATATCGTGATCGGCAACGACGTATGGATCGGCTACAAGGCCGTGATCCTGGCCGGAGTAACGATCGGCGACGGCGCCATCGTCGGGTCGCATGCGGTCGTGACGAAAGACGTCGAGCCGTACAGCATCGTCGGCGGAAACCCAGCCCGCGAGATCCGCAAGCGCTTCCCCGCAGCACAGATCGACCTGCTGCTACAACTACGTTGGTGGGACTGGCCGGCTGAGAAGATCACCGAAAACCTGCATTTGTTAACCAGCAACGATCCGGAAGCCCTCGCCCGGCTTTCCTGAACGTTCCAAACCCGATCTACTATGGCCAGCGCCCTGAAGAATCTTTCCTCCTACGATGAGCAAAGCATTCCCTCTGCCGAGGAATGCTCGTTCGGTATCGTGGTGTCTGAGTGGAATGCCGAGATCACCCACGCACTCTACGAAGGCTGTTATGAAACCCTGCGCAAACACGGAGCCAAAGAGGAAAACATCCATACGGCACAGGTGCCCGGCTCTTTCGAACTGCCGATGGGCGCCAAATTGCTCGCCGGCAGGCATAATCTCGATGCCGTGATCTGCCTGGGCTGCGTGATCAAAGGGGAGACACCCCACAACGAGTACATCAACCAAAGCGTCGCCACCGGGCTGACCACCCTCTCTCTGGCCTCCGGCCGGCCGTTCATCTTCGGCCTGCTGACGCCCAATACCGTCGAACAGGCCAAGGACCGCGCCGGCGGAAAACACGGCAATAAGGGCGTCGAAGCGGCAGTGACCGCCTTGCGCATGGCCGCCTTGAAGCGCCAACTGGGCAACCGGAAGAAACCGATCGGGTTTTAGTTGGTTGTTGGTCTAATCTCATATCTCATATCTCACACATGAAACTCCACCCCATCGAAACCGGTTTCCTCAAACTCGACGGAGGCGCCATGTTCGGCATCGTCCCGAAATCCATCTGGCATCGCCGGCAGCCGGCCGATGAAAGGAATCTTTGCACCTGGGCCCTGCGCTGTCTCCTGATCGAACTCGACGACCGCCTCATCCTGGTCGATACGGGCATCGGCGACAAGATCGACGACACCTTCCGCAAGCACTTCGAGCCGCACGGAAAAGCTACTCTTCGGTCCTCTCTGGCCGCCGCCGGTTTTCAGCCGGAAGATATCACCGACGTCTTTCTCACCCACCTCCACTTCGACCATGCCGGAGGGGCCACCTGTTACGATGAAAACCGGCAATTGGTCCCGGCATTTCCGAATGCGACTTACTGGACCAACGATCTGCATTACCAGTGGGCCCTCCACCCCAATGCCCGCGAGCGGGCTTCCTTCGTCAAGGCCAATTTCGTGCCGCTCGAGAACCTCGGCCTCATGCGCTACCTGGAAGTCACGGAAGAACCGATCGACTGGCTGCCCGGCATCCGGGTGCAATTTGTGTACGGACATACCGAGGCCATGATGCTCCTGCATCTGATGCAGGGCGAGCAACATCTGGTTTACTGCGCCGACCTGATCCCCTCTTCCTTCCATATCGGATTGCCCTACATCATGAGCTACGACGTTCGCCCCCTGAAAACGCTTCAGGAAAAGACCAGCCTGCTCGAGCAAGCCGCCGAACACCATTGGCTGCTCTTCTTCGAACACGATCCGACAACGTCTTGCGCCACCGT
>JAGQXA010000443.1 GCA_020436865.1 Saprospiraceae bacterium
CTGGTGCGTCGCGACGAATTGCGCGCTTCCAAGATCATGCAGGAACGCGTTTTCAAGACTCCCAATATCGAGGTTCACTGGAATACGCAGGCCGACGAGATCCTCGGCGAATCGGAAGTGACCGGGGTGCGGGTGGTCAACAACCAAACGGGCGAAAAGAAGGTGCTCGACGTCAAGGGCTTCTTTGTGGCGATCGGCCACCAGCCCAATACGAATATCTTTCAGGATTACCTGACGATGGACGCTTCGGGATACATCCAGACCAAACCCGGTACGAGCTTCACGAACGTAGAAGGCGTCTTTGCCAGTGGCGACGCCCAGGACAAAGTATACCGGCAAGCCGTAACTGCCGCCGGAACGGGCTGCATGGCGGCGCTCGATGCCGAACGCTATCTGGCCGCCACCGGAATCGTCTAAGGGAGGCCAGATATTCCTCGGGAATTGCTTAACTTTGAGAAAAAGCCCTTCCCGAGGGCCTTTTTGCGACTTCGAATCAAAAAACCCAATTATGAACGTACTTTCCTCTACCCGTTTTCGCCCGGGCGTCCTGCACGGTGAAGAAGTGACTGAATTGCTGAACTATGCCAATGAGAACGACTTCGCCATGCCTGCGGTCAATGTCGTCGGTACCAACTCGGTCAATGCCGTCCTCGAAACGGCCAAGGCGGTCAACTCGCCCGTCATGATCCAATTCTCGAACGGCGGTTCTGTGTTCTTTGCCGGCAAGGGCCTGTCGAACGACGGCCAGCAGGCGGCCATCCTCGGGGGCATCTCGGGCGCCATGCACGTGCATACGCTGGCCAAAGCCTACGGCGTCACGGTCATCCTGCATACCGACCACTGTGCCAAAAAGCTACTGCCCTGGATCGACGGGCTGCTCGATGCCGGTGAGAAGTTCTACGAGTCGCGTGGGTATCCGCTTTACAGCTCCCACATGCTCGACCTGTCGGAAGAGCCGCTGGACGAGAATATCGAGACTTGCGTGCAGTACATGAAGCGCATGAAGGATATCGGCATGACCCTGGAGATCGAACTGGGCGTGACCGGCGGAGAAGAGGATGGCGTCGACAACACCGATGTCGACAGCTCGCGACTTTACACTCAGCCGGAAGAGGTCGCCCAGGCCTACAGCGCCCTGATGGACGTATCTCACCGCTTTACCATCGCAGCCGCTTTCGGTAACGTACACGGAGTCTACAAACCAGGGAATGTCGAACTGAAACCGATCATCCTCAAGAACTCCCAGGACTACGTTATGCAGAAGTTCGGGATCGACAAGAGCAACCCGATCAACTTCGTCTTCCACGGAGGCTCCGGTTCGTCGCAGGAAGAAATTCGAGAGGCTATCAGCTATGGGGCTATCAAGATGAACATCGACACCGACCTGCAATGGGCCTTCTGGGATGGCATACGTGGCTATAACGAAAAGCACAAGGATTACCTGCAAAGCCAGATCGGCAACCCCGAAGGCGACGACAAACCGAACAAGAAGTACTACGATCCGCGCGTGTGGCTGCGCGAAGGAGAAAAGACCTTCGTAGATCGCCTCCGCCAGGCCTTTGAAGACCTCAACTGCCTGGAGCGGAATAAGTGACGGAAGGGCGCGAAGCCCCTACCCCAACGAATGCAACAAGGCGCCGGAGAGCTAGTCTCCGGCGCCTTGTTGGTTAATTGGGGTATTCACCCTTTCCTCGGTCCGACCACCAACCCGAGCCGCTTTGCCAGAAGCGCCTTTTGTTCGAGCAACTTGTGGTGGATCTTCATCCGCCGCAGGATCTCTTCGGGGGCTGTCTCGGATCTGGCTTCCTGTAACAACTGCTGGTTTTGCTCCATCAGCTTTTCGATCTTTTCGTACTTAAGCCGGTCGACCGCCTCGACGCTTTCTTGCACGTAGTTCAGTTCGGGCGCCTTTTGCGTGGTGAGATAGATCTCGCGCTCTTCCCAGCCGGGGCTAAACTCATAAGGGCTATGGATCAGTTCGATGGCGAGGTTCCGGATCGACTCCTCCTCATGTTGAAGGAAATAGTTGGTGCTAAGCGGGGTTTTGTCGAGCAGCAGATCGAGGCATAGTTCGGCGACCTTCCGGTAAATGGGCGATTCAAATGCGGCCAATTCCTCTTCGATGTGGCTCAGGATAAACTCGGCTACCGTGATCTGTTCCTCTTTGTCGAATATCTGCCCGCCGGAAGCGATCAAGATGCGCGCGATCTCGCGTTCGTACCGGTGGCGTACCAATTCCGACGATGTGGCGACCTTCGGTTTTTCAACCGTTTGGGTCTCCACCGCTTCATGATCCTCCTGCCGCTGAGCCGCGCGTTCTTCCCGCTCTTTTTCCTGTCGGCGTTTGCCCAGTAGCCGGCGAACCTGGGCATTTAGTTCGTTGATCAGTACTTCCTCGCCCACCTCCACGATCGAAGCACATTCTTTGATGTATAGCGAACGCTTGATCGGATCGGGGATCAAGGCGATACTGGCTACGATGTCTTTGATCAAGGCCGTTTTCCTGACCGGATCGGCGCCTGCGTCGGTGGCGAGGACCTGCGTTTTGAAAAGAATGAAGTCTTTCGACTGTTCTTCGATGTACTCCTGAAAGGCGGTGGCCCCAACCTGTTGGAGATAGGAATCGGGGTCTTCCTTTTCCGGCAGCAATACGACCCGGACGTTCATATCCTGCTCGAGGGCAATATCCAGTCCGCGCAAAGCCGCCTTTTTACCGGCTTCGTCTCCGTCGTAGAGGATCTTGATGTTGGGCGTAAAGCGGCGGATCAGACGGACCTGCTCCACGGTCAGGGAGGTGCCCGACGAAGCCACCACATTCTCGATCCCTCCCTGATGCAGGGAGATCACATCTGTGTAGCCCTCCACCAGGATACATTCGTCTTGCTGCCGCATGGCCCGCTGCGCGAAATACGCTCCGTACAGGATCCGGCTTTTGTGGTAGATCTCCGATTCCGGAGAGTTGATGTACTTTGGGGCTTTGGCCGTAGAGTTGAGGATCCGCCCGGCAAAGGCGACCGGCTTCCCGGTCAGATTGTGGATCGTAAACATCACGCGATCGCGGAAGAAATCGCGGCCATGCTCGGTGGTAAGTCCCAACTGCCGCAGGTATTCCGGCTCGAATCCGGCGTCGCGGGCTTTTTGGGTAAAGACGTCGCGTTGGTTGGGAGCGAAACCCAGATCGAATTTGCGGATGGTCTCCTCCCGAAAGCCGCGATCCTTGAAATAACGCAGGCCGACACTTTTCCCGGTGTCGGTCTCGAAGAGTTGCCCGGCATAGTGTTTCTTCGCAAAGTCGTTGAGGATGAAGAGGCTATCCTCCACCCTCTGCGCCTCTTCGTCTTCCTCGGTCCGAACTTCCTCTTCGATCTCGAGCCCATACTTCTTGGCCAGGTATCGCAAAGCCTCCGGGAAGGTATAGCTCTCATGTTCCATCAGGAACTTCGCCGGATCGCCGGCTTTTCCGCAACCGAAACACTTGTAGATGTTCTTACCGGGCGAAACGGTGAAGGAAGGCGTCTTCTCGTTGTGGAAGGGGCAAAGCCCGATCAGGTTCACCCCTCGCCGCTTGAGGTTGACAAAGTCGCCCACTACCTCTTCCACCCGGGCAGTTTCCAGGATTTCCTGCACTGATTTCTTCGAGATCAAGATCGATGGTTTGATTCGCGTCGCATGGACTTCTCAAAAATAAGCAAAATATACCGACGACGAGACCAGAGGTCTTTGTCTCACTCGGTCGCCTTCCGGTGACGGAGACAGAAGCCTTTGTTAAAAATTTTAACCAAGAAATTTCAAGATCTACAATCGTCTGTAATTCAATACTTTAAACAAGTTCCCGTAAAGTATGTTAAAAGTAATAACAAACCGGGATGTACCCTTAAACCTTATATCATCGTCTACATTATCGAAAGCGCGCCGCTGAAAGCAGGGCGACAAAGAAGAAAAGACGATCATTCCGACCCGAGGGAAAGCAAGCCGTCAAATCGGCCGGCACCCTCCTAAAAGGTCGATCAAAATATTGGGTGTTCTCATAGTGTGTGGGCTGCCCCGCTACCGAATGTGGTTAGTTGGGGCAGTTTTTTTTTGCCCAAAAAAAAAGCCCCCGTCTCCGGGGGCTCAGTTGGTAAAAACCAAAAAGGGTAAAACTGCACAATTGACGAGTATTTGATATTGACCGGTTCTGTAGGAACTCCCCTATCAGGAAACGGTATCGAATTGATACAGATCGAGCGCTTCGATCAGCCGGATCAACTTCTCGGCGTAGTACGGATCGTCGCTGTAACCGGCCTTTTCCAATCCCTTCGCCCAGTCTTTATAATTCCCGGTATCGAGCGCCAGCAGATCGGAGAATCGCGGCGACTGCATCATCAGGCTATGCTCGCGGTAACTTTCCCAGGGAGTACCGAATACCCGCATGGCGCCGGATCGCTCACCTGTGCCGAAAGAGCGACAATCGCAATCCCGGCAATCCGTCCGACAGGCAAAACCGAAGTGGTTGTTCGTTTCCAGGGCAAGGCTGCTCTCACCGGCATTGGTAGCCAGGAGCCCCTGGGCCAGCGTGATACTGGCCGGAACCCGATATTTTTTCCGCTCCGCGATGGCCACTTTGGCAAAGCGTTCTACATACAGACGGCATTTCTCCAGGTGCTCTTCCACGATCTCCGGCTGCACTCGCTCGTGCCGGACCAGCGACGGCTGTAAAATAAAGGTCAGGTTCGAAAATTTTCGGGTCTCGCCCGCAGGTTCAACGGAGCGCTCCCGGCCGGACAACTGCGGAACGGCAGAAAATTGTACGGCCCCACCTTCTTGCTTCATACTGGCAGGAACAGCCGCCGGCGCCACCCGAAGTTGTTCGGAGACGTCGCCGGACATCCGATCTTGTACATTGACCTGTATGCTGATCTCCTTTTGGAAGATCAAATGTAAACCGACCAGCAACAAGAACAACTGGAACCAATACCGAAGGGCGAATTGAAAGATCCAGCCCAGCCCCGGGAGCGGCTTGGGCGATGCTGCGTAAGTTGTATGCGTATAAGCCATGATCTACAATTTTTGGAAAATTTCTGATCAGACTTCAAATGTAAAACATTTTGTTTTTTTAAACAAGTTTTTAAACATTTTTTGTTTTATATTTTTCACTCTTTTGACGATCTGCGCAAGCCCGAACCGCACTATTATTCGTAAAAACCCAAACATTACGTTTTCCTTAGTGTCTAAATTACACTACATTTGAGGTAAAATTATCCTTCATGGTTGCCATAGCCGACAGCGGATCGACCAAAGCAGATTGGGCATTTATCGAGGCGGGGAGATCGCCGATCCAATTGCAGACCCGGGGGTTTAATCCCGTATTTCACGACGAGAAGTTCATTCTCAGCGAATTGCAGGGAAGGATCGGTACAACGATCGACCGGACGGCGGTGAGCAAAGTGTATTATTACGGCTCCGGTTGTTGGGACGATAAGCGAAAATCGGTAGTTCGACGGGCCCTGCAGTCCTTCTTCCCCAATGCGGCGTTCCTCGATGTGCAACACGATCTGATCGGTGCGGCGCGAGCCACTTGTGGCGCCGATCCTGGCATCGCCTGCATTCTGGGAACCGGCTCCAATAGCTGCGAGTACGACGGGAAGGACGTGGTCGACAACGTCACCAATCTCGGCTATCTTCTGGGCGACGAAGGAAGTGGCACCCATCTCGGCAAGATGCTGATCCGGGCCTATTTCTATCGCGAATTCCCACGCGATCTGCTCGACGAATTTCGCGCGCTTTGCCCAGGCGGCAAACGGGAAATCCTCGATCAGATCTATGAAGGAGAAGCCCCCAATCTATACCTGGCTTCCTTTGCGCGCTTTTGCTCCAAGCATCGCGAACATCCCTTCGTACAATCGATCGTCGGCAAGGCCTTTGGCGTCTTCCTCGACCGGCACGTGTTAAAATATCCGGGACACCGGTCCCTACCCATCCACTTCATCGGGTCGATCGCCTTTCACTTCCGCCAACTGCTCGACGCCTGCTGCAGATCGCGGGGTCTGCAATTGGGGAAGGTCGTCAAGAAACCGATCGACCACCTGATTCAATTTCACCGGGAGCAGGAGAAACTGGAACGTGCCTCCTGATCCCGTCGACATGTCCTCTGGTAAACTACTGAAATCCTTATGAGCTCGGAAATCAAACGAATTGCCGTTTTTACCTCCGGAGGCGACGCCCCCGGCATGAACGCCGCCATCCGGGCGGTGGTCCGCACCGCGGCCTACCACGACCTGCACGTGTACGGCATCCAAAGGGGATACGAAGGTATGATCGACGGCGATATTCAACGCCTTGAACCCCGGGATGTGGGCAATATCATCCACCGGGGCGGCACCATCCTCAAAACGGCTCGCAGCCAACGATTTATGACCCGGGAAGGCCGGCAATTGGCCTATGAATCGCTTCAGGCGCACGATATCGACGCCTGTATCGCGGTCGGCGGAAACGGCACCTTCACCGGCGCCACGATCTTCTACCGGGAATTTCAATTGCCCATGATAGGCATCCCCGGTACGATCGACAACGATCTGTTCGGCACCGATCTGACCATCGGTTTCGACACGGCCATCAACACGGCAGTGGAGGCGGTCGACAAGATCCGCGATACCGCCGATTCCCATAACCGCCTCTTTTTCGTCGAGGTAATGGGCCGCAACTCGGGCTTTATTGCGCTCAATACGGCCATCGGTAGCGGAGCCGGCAGCGTAATGATCCCCGAGGCCGACCAAACGATCGAACAGCTACTGGAAATGCTGCGCAAAAGCGCCCGTCGCAAGAAGCTTTTCAGCCTCGTCATCGTCGCCGAAGGGAATCCGCACGGCAACGCCAACGAAATAGCCGATAAGGTCCGCGAACAGTTCGATATCTTCGATATCAAAGTCACGATCATCGGCCACCTGCAGCGGGGCGGGGCGCCCAGCTGTCACGACCGGGTACTGGCCAGTCGCCTCGGTTTCGCCTCCGTGGGGGCCCTGCTGGACGGCAGGAAGGACGTCATGGTCGGCATCGTCAACGACAAGATCAGGTACACCTCCTTCAAAGACGCCATCCAGAAGGAAAAACCGCTCAATGAAGACCTGCTTAGGATGGCGGAGATATTGGCTATATGAGTGTGAGTGTGAGTGTGAGATGTGGGATACGGGGGCGTCAGCGGGATCGACGCTCCAGGAGTAGCAAGGCAAGGGGGATCAGGAAGTGAGGGAATCTCATGACGGTTTCGTGCAGCCATTGATGAAGGCTTTCCAGCCAAAATTCCGGCACGAAGTAAGCCCAGACCCGGGCAAAAGAGGTCGCCGCACCCCACAGGACACAATAGTACAGTCCCGCCATGCGCCATTTCCCAGGTAACCAGATCAAGACCGCCACGACAAAATCGAGAAAACCGGCCGCTTTGAGGAACTGCAGGGCGACGCCGTCCGACACGCCCAGTATACTGATCACCATGGTCATGAAATTTCCCGGCACCTGATAAAAGCCGAACGCATAGAGCCCATGGCTGATGAAGGTCACGGAGGTAGCCAGCCGCATCCAAAAGGCCAGCGGCTCGTCGATCCGCTGCCGGCTGGCCGCTACGTAGATAAATAGCGGAGCCCCCACCTGCAAGCTATACTCCAGGAACTGCCCCAGGTGCAAGAACTTGTCCATACTGTACAACCAGGCGAGGATCGCCAATGAAAAAGAAGCAACCCAAAGCGACCGGCGTAGCCACATCGGTACGCGACTGATCCAGATCACCAGCAGCGCGCAAAGGAAATAGAATATCCCCAGGATCCGGATGAACAGCGAAATCCGCCGGTCATTGGCCGGATCGGTCACATATTCCCGCCAAGGGGTGCCGAACACCCCCTCGACCAATCCTTTCAGCAAACTCTCGTCCCATAGCAACGCCCGGTAGGGAGCATCCCAAAAGAAATGCTGCCACCCGCGGCCAAGGAGCACGGCAACCGCCGCCGCCTGCAACAGCAGGAACAGCGGCCGGTACATCCGGTCGGTCGATTCCACCAACATTCTGTTTGACATCTAGACTACTTTATACCCAAGATCAACGATCCAAAACCCAACCTCACTCCCCTTTCGAAACGGCCCCCGTCATCAGGAAGGCCTTCAGGAAATCGTCGAGGTCGCCGTCGAGCACGGCATCGGTCTGGCTGGTCTGGTAGCCGGTGCGATGGTCTTTCACGCGGCGATCGTCGAGTACGTAGCTGCGGATCTGCGACCCCCACTCGTTCTTCATCTTCTGCGCTTCGACCCGGTCTTTTTCCTCCAGTTTCTTCTCCAGCTCGCGTTCATAGAGGCGCGATTTGAGCATCTGCATGGCCTTGTCGCGATTCATGTGCTGGGAGCGCTCCTGTTGGCATTCGACCACGATCCCGGAGGGCAGGTGCCGGACGCGCACGGCCGATTCGGTCTTGTTCACGTGCTGTCCGCCGGCGCCGCTGGCCCGGAAGGTGTCCCATTCCAGGTCGGCAGGATTGATCTCGACCTCGATGCGGTCGTCGACCATGGGGTGTACGAACACGGAAGAAAAGGAGGTCATGCGCTTACCCTGGGCGTTGAACGGACTTACGCGCACCAGGCGGTGCACGCCATTTTCGCCCCGCAACAAGCCATAGGCAAAGTCGCCCGAAATCTCGATCTCGGCCGATTTGATCCCGGCCACATCGCCCGCCTGACGGTTCAGTTCGGCGACCTTGTAGCCTTTTTTCTCAGCCCACATCATATACATGCGCAACAGCATTTCCGACCAGTCGCAACTCTCGGTGCCGCCGGCGCCGGCGTTGATCTCGAGGATGGCGCTCAGCTCGTCTTCCTGGCGGTTAAGGGTGGAGCGGAATTCGAGGTCTTCCA
>JAGQXA010000444.1 GCA_020436865.1 Saprospiraceae bacterium
CCGGTGAAGTCGCCCGGAAGATTTGGCGAAAAGGTCTTGTAAACCAGTATGTTATCGATCAGATTGGTCGGAAACAGGTCCATCTGCACGGTGTTCCGGTTGGGATCCAGCCCGGGTACTTCCGCGGCGTTGAGGGTCGTTTTGCTGTAGCGATCGCCGAGGCCGCGCACGTACACGTACTTGCCGCCTTCGACGGTCACGCCGGTGACCCGACGCACGGCCGAGGCCACGTCACTGTCGCCGCTTTTGGAGATCTGTGCCGAGGAGATGCCGTCGAGCACGACCGGCGCCTTGCGCTGAATGGTCAGCAGGGCCGTTTCGGTATTCTTCACGGAGCGGGCCTTGACGGTGATATCGACGTCGAGGTTGATCGTCTCTTCAGCCAGTTGCACGTCGAGCGAGGTCAGGTTGTTAGCCGACACTACTACGTCGTTGAACTGCTGGGAGGCAAAACCGACATACGAAAATTCGAGGGTGTAGGTGCCTGGAGCGAGGTCCAGCTTATACGTTCCATCGAGATCGGTCACGGTACCGAAATCGGTGCCGACAACCAGGATGCTGCCGCCGATGACTTCGAATCCCGACTCGGCCTCGACTACTTTTCCGGCTACGGTACCGGTTTGGGCGGAGAGGATCGAAAGGCCGGCGATCAGCGCAACGATTGAAACACAGAGCTTTTTCATAGAGATGTTTGATGTTAGAATGTCCCTTGTCAGGGAATTTCGCTGCAAAGGTCCGGCTTAACCTTAAAGGAGGTGTAAAGTTTAGGTTAAGTCAGTGTTAATAAATACAGGGTGTTGAAAACAAAAAAGAGCTTGCGGAGCCCGTTGGCCCCACAAACTCTTCTTCACAAGGTTGCAAACTAATGGGATACGTCTGTTCAGGGGATCACATCAATTGGTGATCTTGAAAATGTCTTCTGCGCGGTCGCCGGCGCCGATGTTGAAGAACACGTTGTTCATGATCTTCAGGTTGCCGTCTTGCCACTGCTTGTAGGAATCTTCGTCTTGGCCGAGCAGGTCTTCGATGTCGATGCCTTTGTCATATCCGACAAAGATGGAGTTGTGGTATTCGCCACCGGCATTATCGCGGAAGGTGATTGCGCGGCTGCCCGAATTGCCGATCGAGGTCACGTTGAAGAAGACCGGCGTAGCGTAGGGCGTCCCGTTTTCCGGATCGGTACCGCCGTCGTGCTCACCACCACGGTCGGCGCCGCCTTCGGTCGGGTCCTGATGAACGATCACGAACTGGTTGCGACCGCGATAGCCTTCGTCGTAGTCGAGGGCGTCGTCGGCGCAGAATACCGAAGCCAGGTACTTGGCGTCGACCGTACCGCCGAACCATTCGATGCCGTCATCCTTGTTGGCTACGATCTCCACGTATTCGATCGTGGTGCCGCGGCCTACGCCGCCCAGCGACAGACCGTTGATCTCGTTGTCGGCGCCGATGTTGGTACCGCCGTGGCGGATCGATACATAGCGCAGCACGCCCGAGTTGTCGTCGTCGTCGTTGCCGCCGTAGAAGGCGCGCGGGTCGTCGGGCAGACCTTCGATCGAGGTTTCACCCGGGGTGGAGTTCAGGCCGGCCTTGCCGAGGATGATCAGACCGCCCCACTGGCCGCGCAGGGTTGCTGCAGAACCGCCGGTGTCGCCTTCGTAGGTGAAGATGATCGGGTTTTCTTTCGAACCTTCGGCCATGATCTTGCCGCCGCGGGCGATGATGAGGGCCGAAGCGGCAGCAGCTTCACCGGGCTTGCCCTGGATGATGGTGCCTTCTTCGATGTGCAGCGTCTGGCCGTCGCCCACGTAGACGAAGCCGTTGAGCACATAGGTCTTGTCGTTGGTCCAGAACACGTCGTTACCGGCGGCCTGCATCATGGCATCGGTCCACTCTTCCAGGGTGCCCAGGGTCAGGGCGTCGGAGCTTGCGCCGTTGAGGATGTCTTCGTAGAAGGTCCACTCGGCATACCAGGGCGTGCCGTTGGGATCGACGGCGCCTTTGTAGTCGACGTTCATGAAGAAATTGGCAGGTTCGGTCGAGCCGGCGCCCAGATCGGCCGTCGGCACGATCGAGTTGCCGCTGAACGAAGGATCGGTCACCGTGTTGCCGGTTTCGTCAAACGATTCGGCGAACAATACGGCCGGACCTCTATCCAGGGTGGCGTCGACCGTTTGGCTGACGGCAGCCGTCAGGGTCGCTTCGGCCGATGCATAGCCTTCTTTTTCGAAAAGCAGTTTCTCGCTGGCAGCAGCGCTCAGCGTGTAGGTGCCGTCGGCAGCCGTAGTGGCCGTGGCGGCGGAAGTCTGGCCCGTTACCGTCGCGCCTTCGATGGCCTTGCCCGTGTCGTCGGAGACCGTGCCGGTCACCGTTACATCCGTTACCGGAGGATTTTCGTCGTCTTTGTCACAGCTAGTGAGTACGAATGCTGCAGGAAGGAGCAGCAAGGTGAAGAACTTCAAGAAACCTTTCATAAGATGTGAAATTTATTTTCGGATGAATGTTGATCCTAAATTCACCGCAAAGGAAGCTACCGCGCATAAACCTTATGTTACAGGTCTTTTAAGTTTCTGTTAACTGTGTTAACTCTGTGCAAACTGCTTGTCGTCGCCCTAAATTTGACCGGACCTATCAATAAATGGCCAAAGGTTTTGTACCTTTACATCCCGTAACAAGCATAAGCCTAGCTGCGACTATGACCAAATATATCTTTGTTACGGGTGGCGTGACCTCTTCCCTCGGGAAGGGCATTATTTCCGCCTCACTCGCCAAATTGCTCCAAGCACGCGGCTTTTCCGTAACCATTCAGAAGTTCGACCCCTACATCAACGTCGACCCCGGCACCCTGAACCCCTACGAACACGGAGAGTGCTACGTGACCGACGACGGCGCCGAAACCGACCTCGACCTGGGGCATTACGAGCGCTTTCTGAGCCGACCTACCTCCCAGGCTAACAATGTGACGACGGGACGGATCTATCAAACCGTCATCAACAAAGAAAGGGCCGGCGACTACCTGGGCAAAACCGTGCAGGTCATCCCGCACATTACCGACGAGATCAAGCGCCGGGTGCAATTGCTGGGCAATTCCACCGAGTTCGATATCGTGATCACCGAATTGGGGGGAACGGTGGGCGACATCGAGTCGCTGCCGTATCTGGAAGCCCTTCGGCAAATGCGTTGGGAACTGGGAATCGACAATTGCCTGGTCATCCACCTGACGCTGATCCCCTACCTGAGCGCCGCCAAGGAACTCAAGACCAAACCCACTCAACACTCGGTTAAAGAACTGCTCAATACGGGCATCCAACCCGATATTCTCGTTTGCCGCACGGAATATCCGATCACAATGGAGATCCGCCGTAAACTGGCCCTTTTCTGCAATGTCGATGTGGGCTCGGTGATCGAGGCGATCGACGCCGAAAGCATCTACGATGTTCCATTGCTGATGCTCAAAGAGAAACTCGACGCGACCGTCATCACCAAATTGCGGCTGCCCGACCGCCGCGAGCCGGACCTCACGGCCTGGAAGACCTTCCTGGGCAAGCTCAAGAATCCGATGAACGTCGTGCGCATCGGGCTGGTAGGCAAATACAACGAGCTGCAAGATGCCTATAAATCGATCCACGAATCTTTCGTGCATGCCGGCGCCATGAATGAGTGCAAGGTGGAGGTCGTGCCGGTGCATTCCGAACAGCTCGAAAACGACGAGGGTGGCCTCGAACGCAAATTGAGCGAACTCGACGGCGTGTTAGTCGCCCCGGGCTTCGGCGAGCGCGGGATCGAGGGAAAGGTCCGCGCCGTGCGCTACGTGCGGGAAAACGGGATTCCCTTCTTCGGGATCTGCCTGGGCATGCAATGCGCGGTGGTAGAATTTGCCCGCAACGTGCTGAAACTGGAAGGGGCGGCCTCGACCGAGGTCGACCGCAAGGCGGTGCACCCGGTGATCGACCTGATGCCCGACCAGAAGAAGATCACGAAAAAAGGCGGCACGATGCGCCTCGGGGCCTATGCCTGCGACCTGCGGCGTCATTCGGTGGCCGCCAAGGCATACAAGAGTCTGAAGATCCACGAGCGCCATCGCCATCGCTATGAGTTCAACAACGAGTACCTGGAGGCCTTCGAGAAAGGCGGTATGATCCCCTCGGGCATGAACCCCGAATCCAAACTGGTGGAGATCGTCGAATTGAAGGACCATCCCTGGTTCGTCGGGGTGCAGTTCCATCCCGAACTGAAAAGCACTGTGGAAACGCCGCACCCCCTGTTCGTGGCCTTCGTCGCAGCTTGCCTCCGGCACCGGAAGTGAACGGGATGTTCGGCCCTCCAGGCGATCCTTCGGGCAGGCAACACGCCCCCGGAACGGATCGTTCATTAACAAAGACCTTCCCCCTATGAAGCCTTCTCTTCGATTGTTTGTATCGCTATCGATCCTGCTTCTGGCCGGCTGCTACCGCTTTACCGGGATCGCGATCGATCAAGATGTCAACACCTACTACGTCGATCCCTTCGATAATCGGGCCGCCTCCGTGGTGCCGACCCTGGCGCCCGATTTCACCGAAAAACTGAAGAATAAGATCCGCAACGAATCGCGCCTGATCTTCACCGATGTCGATCCCGATATCGAATTCTCCGGCTCGATCACCGAATACCGGGTCACTTCGGAGGCGCCCCAACCCGACGAACAGGTGGCATTCAACCGCCTCACGATCGCGATCGCCGTCACCATGACGAACAACAAACGGCAGGAGGAAGAACCCAAGAAGATCAACAAGACCTGGTATGCCGAATTCCCGAGCGACCAAAACCTGCTCGACGTCCAGGAGGAACTGATCCGCACCATCACCGATCAATTAGCGGAGGATGTGTTTACGGAGGCCTTTACGAGTTGGTAGGAGAGGAAAGGGTGCAAAGGTTGCAGAGGTTGAAAAGGGTACAGAGGCCCAAGCCCCCTAAGGACCCAATCCCCCAATCCCCCAATCCCCCAATAACCCAATCCCCCAATAACCCAATCACCCCCACTTCCGCACCACCTCCCGGAAGCGCAGGAAATAATCCAGGGATTCCGGGTTTTTCATCGAATCGCGATTGGCTGCTTTATCCATGGGCATGCCGAGGAGGATCTTCTTGAC
>JAGQXA010000445.1 GCA_020436865.1 Saprospiraceae bacterium
ATGGATTTGATGAGCATACGATTGAAAACGACGTGGAAGTTCAACAGGCAGATAGATATGGTTTTGTAGCATTGGAAAATGAAAAATTCGTAGGGTGTTCTTCCGGACTTGCTTATAAGAATGGGGAAAAGTATTCTGGTTGGTTTTATTTGACGGATCTATTTGTTGAGAAAGAATATCGTTTCCGAGAGATCGGGAAAGCGCTCTTAAGTAGTTTGGAGGAAGAATTGAAAGAGAAGGGGATTGCGAAGATATGGACATGGACGGCGGGATACGAAGCGCCCGCATTTTATATAAAGCAAGGGTATAAGGTATTTGCCGAGATGGAAAATTGGTATTCGGATGGAAGTGGCCGTATTGGGTTGAGAAAGGAGTTATAATTATCAGAACATTAGCACAATAAAGCCATCAAGGAAATTTTCTGTTGCCGATTGAATACGACCACATCAGGTTTGACGAAGGTGTTTTGATTGTAAAGAAGGCACTTAATGAAATGAAGATTGCGTAAACTCAAGGCATCTTTGCCATGCGACTTAACGAATGACGATGGACCAGACTAAATCGACCGCTTATTGGTTTCTGGACACCCATGTCCAGGTACGTATCTCAGGCGATGAGAATGCCGACGGCATTTCCGTCCTGGAGCATCATGCCTATTACGGAGATTCCCCGCCCTTGCATATTCACCACACAGAAGACGAGGTATTTATCGTGCTCGAAGGGGAATTCCGCTTCGTGATCGGGGATAGCGAACACCGGCTACAGCCGGGAGAAACGCTACTGGCGCCGAAAGGAGTTCCTCATGCTTACCGGGTGGAATCACCGCAAGGAGGTAAATGGCTGATGGTCACCACCGGCCACGATTTCGAAAACTTTGTAAAAGCCGTTTCCAGGCCAGCAGAAGGATTGGCGCTTCCCGAACGACACGGCCCGCCAAGCGAGGAGTTTAAGCGACAACTGGCCGCCGCTTCGGCAAGGTATCACATCGAGATCGTAGGCCCCCCCTTGCATTAAGAAGCTGGGCGCTCAACTCCCGAAACTTCCCGACATCCTCACTTTTTCCTACGTCAGAGGGAATAATTTTGCGTGAAAAACGTTACCCTCAGGGTCTGCGGGTTGGCTCTATTCCGTGCAGGCCCCTACTGAACACACTTAAACTATTGATCGCGATGCGCAGCTGTTTTCTCCTCCCTTGCCTTGTCATCGGCATTCTCTTTATCCCCGCCTCTGTTTTCAACCAGACTACCAACTTCGACGAAACCTGGAAGGAATTCCTGGAGAATAACAAGATCTCCAACATGAGCGAACTGGTCAAGCCCGATAAGGTGCGTGACAAACCGGACTATGCCAGGTACTTACTGATGAATACGAACACCAGCTTTTGCCAAAGCGAAGTCGACGAGGCCGAAGAGCTGATGGCCGAGATCCAGGATATGGACCCCATGATCCATGAGTCGATCGAAGGGTTTGTGGAGAAAAGGGTGGACCTGGAAACGAAGATAAAAGCGTACCATACCATGGACGCGATCTGGCAACGTTTCCTGCAAACCAAGGAGGTCGACCCGGAAGAACTGGAAGCCGTTACGGCAGCCAAGACGATCTGTGAAAAAACAACGCTGGCAAAGTATTCCTACATGACGGCCTATTATCATTTCTGCCAGGGGAACGTTCCCAGGTCCAGGGATATCTTTGAAAACCGCACGCTCAAATTGGCGGAGAAAACCTCCCTGCGCGTCGAGGATGTCGAAGGACTGGCAGAGGAAGTGGCGAGAATGAAGTCCATGTATCGGGATATGTCCCAGCTCGACATCGCCTGGAAGACCTATGTCGAAACCGGCGTTTCTCCCGGCTTCGATATCGAAATGCCGCTGTTCGCCTGCAACCCCATCCCCAAAATGAAGGAACTACTTCTGAAAGGGGCAGTGGACCTGTGCCAAGCCGGCCCGGACGCGCTCGAACAGATCAAGAAGCTGCAGGCCGGTAGCGGGGTGGCGCCCGATCGGGATCTGAGAGATAAATTAAAGGGGCTGGAAGCGGCGGTGGCCGAGAACGAGGCCCGGCTTTCGGTGTTGAACGAAGCCTGGGAAGCCTTTATTCCCGACAATAAAGTGAAGCACCTGGGCAAGTATGGCTACGAATACTGCAGTAAAGAACCCTTGATCCGGGCCTATATCATGGATGGCTTCGGGTATGGCTGCGCCATGGCAGAGGAGATGCTCCTGAAGATCGATTCCCTGCAAAGCCGGGAGGTAACGCCCCTGGAGGAGATCACCATGATCAAGATCAATGAACTGGCCGAACTGACCGAAGAGTATCGGGCCAATGGGGTGGAGATCGAAAGACTATGGAACAAGTTCATCGCCCAAAGGGATACCCTCTTCGGACACATCCCATCGACCGACGAATATTGCGACAACATCCAGCAGGTCAAAGACTGGACGATCAACGGGCTCTGCGGCAGCTGTGAGGATGGAATCCAGTACCTGGAACAGATCGAAGGGTTTCAACGAACGTTCGACTTCAAATTCTCGAAAGAAGTGGAGTGCCGGGTGCAGAAGCTGCGGATCAAGATCTGGGATTGCCGCTATCAGGCCTTGCGGGAACTGGCCCGCGTCGGATCGACGCCCGAAACCCGGCAGCAGAAACTGGATGAATTGATCGAAGAATACGGGATCGGAGAGCGGCCGGAAGTCTGTTCGCCTGATTAAGGGCTCGCTGGAATGTAAGGAATAACATAAACAGAAGGGATGCTTACCGACATCAGTCCCAAATTGCCCATGCGCGATAAGGCCCTGACCCGGGATTTCTACCTGAGCAAATTGGGCTTCGAACTGCTTGGCGAATATGCCGACTATCTGATCGTTCGAAAAGATCAGGTGGAGATCCACTTCTTTGAGTTCAAAGAGCTCGATCCGAAGGAGAACTATGGGCAGGTCTATATCCGAACGGACGACATCGATCGGCTCTATCAAGGTTTACTCGACAACAACACGAGGATACACCCGAACGGGCCGTTACAGAATAAACCCTGGGGTCAAAGGGAGTTCGCGCTGCTCGACCCGGATCACAATCTGCTGACCTTCGGACAGCGCCTTTGATCTCAAACCGACCATACCTGCACCGACCGAAAGGCCGCCGCCGATCGGTCACGCCCCTAATTTGAAAAGCACATGCCTGAAGGCTATATCGGCAAATTACGTCGGAAGATCGGCTCCGCTAAGATCATTCATCCGGCGATGAGGATCATCATCGAGAATGAGCAGGGCGAGGTGTTGTTCGTCGAGCGAACAGACAATGGGCGGATCGGCTTGCCGGCCGGGGCACTGGAGGAGAACGAAACGCTCGAGGAATGCGTCCGAAGGGAAGTGCTGGAGGAAACGGGGATCGAAGTACTGGAGCTAGTCGTGATCGGCATCAGCACCCGCCCGGATATCGAGTCGGTCAGGTATCCGAACGGAGATGAGGTGCAGTATTTCACCGTCGAGTTCTATGGCAGCCGATGGCAGGGAAAGCCGGCCGTCGCAGATCGGGAAGAAGTGAAAAGGGCGCGATTTCTGGCACGAAGCAGCATGGCCGACCTGCCCGAAAACGAACGATCGGCCTTCGAAAGCCTGGACTACTTCAAGAAGCACGGCCGGCCGATGTTGAAGTAATAGAGGGCTGGGCGCCATCCAAATTACGTGGGGCCTCCGCACACTTTTTGCACCTCTTTGGAATTTTCCAGCTTGCAGTCCTGTTGAACTTCAGAACGTGTGACCCTCAAGAAGCAAACCAATGGAAAATTTTCCGCAGATCATGACGGCCCGGCTGCTCCTGGGAAGGATATCGTACCGGGATATTCCCAAGATCATCGAATATGCCGGGAATCGAAAGGTGGCCGAAACTACCTTGAACATCCCTCACCCTTACCGGGAAGAAGACGCCGTTTTCTGGATAAACAGCGCCAATAGCGGATTTAAGGGCCGAACCCAATACACCTTTGCCGTGCGGAGAAAGGATTCCGAAGAGTTCATCGGGGCGATAGGACTCCGACTGCATGTGGAGTTTCTCAGGGCGGAGTTGGGTTACTGGATCGCCGAACCTTTCTGGAATCAGGGTTTCGCGACGGAAGCAGCAGGGGCCGTCCTGGAGTTCGGATTCAAAGAACTGCAGCTGCACAAGATCTATGCGACCCACATGGTCGAAAACCCGGCCTCGGGCAAGGTCATGACAAAGAACGGCATGATCTGGGAAGGCGAGTTGAAAGATCATACCCGGAAAGGCGACAAATTCAGGAGTATCGTCCTGTATCGATTGACCAGGTCGGAGTTTGAGCAACGATCGGTCTAGCGTCCGAAAGAAACAGCTGATGAAACCAAAACAATCCTATCGCATCTGGTTCAGCCAGCGGAACGGGAGTACCGTTCTTTGCAAAGGCCTGGAAGATACCGGCGTTGCAGGAAAGCCCGGCGAATTCTTCAACGTGGCAGAAGATAGTTCCCTCTGCGAAAAATATGCGGTCGGATCCTTTGCAGCCCTGAGGGATAAAATATGGGAACTGGGAACCTCCCCGAACGGGGTCTTCGGCATCAAGCATTCCCTGCATGCCGGCAGGTACGGCAAGATATTCGAGGAACTGAAAAGATTGAAAGGCATACCCGACGACCAAAGCCCCGACGAGGAAGAACTACTGGGAGATCTCTTCCCCCATTGCCGGCACATCTTCCTGACCCGGAGGAATAAGGTCAGACAGGCCGTTTCCTGGTGGAAGGCCATCCAGGACAATGTCTGGCACCTGGAAGCGGAGCAGGAGCACCGAAACCAGGAGGATTTCTACGAGAAAAATTATGATTTTGCCGCCTTAAGTCATTTATTTAAGGAAGCAACCCTTCGGGAATGCGCCATACAGGAATATTTCTCGAGATATCATATCCAGCCATTGACCCTGGTGTATGAAGACTTTATTGAGAACTTCAAAGGAACGATACGCCACATTGTCGATTACCTCGAAATAGACGCAGGCGACCTGCGCGTGAAAGACCTGTTTTACCGGAAAACGGCCGATTCAGATTCCGAGGCCTGGGTACAACGATTTCGGGAAGACCTGCAGCAGGGAATGGATGGGAGGATCTGGTAGCGGGACAGGACTTCCCGGATGGCCCTGTACTGTAATAGCCAAAACGATCTCCTCCTATGACTGTAGTTGCTCCACCTGGTCCGATGAGGGTTACCAGAAAAACATCCACTATTCTGGGCTTGCTTTTCCTCGCCGTGATGGTATCATGGACCCTCGGTTTTGCCCTGACCGGAAAAGCGCTGCATGCGCCTGACTACCTCGGGCATCTTCCCGCAAATCGCAACCTGATCTTCTTCGGCGCCCTCTTCGAACTGATCGACATCGCCGCGATCACCGGCATCATGGCCATCATGGTTCCGCTGATCCGCAGGTTTCGGGAATGGATGGCCGTTTGGTATCTATGTTTCCGGGCTTTTGAGATCGTCCTACTGCTGGCTGGGATCCTCTGTTCTTTCGCCTTGCTCACGGCCGGAAAGGAAATGGCCGTTGCGCCGGAAGACAGTTTGGCTTCCCTGGAGTTGACCGGCGATCTCCTGCTGGCCCTCCGGGAGAGGTGGGTTCACCTGATCCTGCCCTTCTTCTATGGTCTGGCCGCCCTGGCCTTCTATTATTTTTTCCTCCAAACGAGGCTGGCGCCCCGTTTTGTCTCGATCATCGGGATCGTCGCCGCGGTCTTGGTGCTGATCGGCATTCCGCTCGATTTTCTGGAGTATCGGGCAGGCGGCTATGTGGGAATTCTCGGAGGGTTGAACGAACTCTTTCTTGCCGGGTGGCTCATCGTGAAGGGGTTCGACCCGGCAGCATTGACCCGATTCCTGGGGGCGCAGGATCCAGCTTGAGTGTGAAGAGGGGGTGTGGGAGACAAAACCCGGCCCAATTTTGCCTACCTTTCGCAGCGGAATTTTCCTTCAGCTATCTCCTTCGGCCTGGTCCGGCCGGTGGATCAAATTGTAGTTGCCCATGTCCAATTTACGCTTTTTTGCAGCAAAGACCGTCCTGGCGCTCCTGTTGAGCGGCAGCCTTGGCAATGCCTCGGCCCAGGTCTTTGAAACCGTCACCAGCCTGCCGGAAGTGGTCTCCGAATCTTCCGGGATCGAGCTGAGCGGGCCCGACCGGATCTGGACCTTCAACGACAGCAGCGGCGATCCCGTGTTGTACCTCTGCGACACGCTGGGAAACCTGATCAAGACCCTGGAGATCCTCAACGCCTGGAACCGCGACTGGGAAGACATCACCCAGGATGACCAGGGCAACTTCTACATCGGCAACATCGGCAACAACTCCAACGACAATACCGACCTCACCATTTTCAAGATCCCCAATCCCGATACGGTGCAGGGAAGTAGCGTGACCGCTGAAGTGATCTCCTTTTCCTATGAAGACCAGTGGTCCTTTCCGCCCCCCCAGGACAGCCTGAATTTCGATTGCGAAGCGCTGATGTGGTTCGACGGGCACCTCTACCTGAGCACCAAGAACCAGACGATCCCCTTCGACGGCAAGACCCACCTCTACCGGCTGCCGGACACCCCCGGTCAATACGTGGCCGAAAAGATCGGCACCTTCGACACCGGAGGCACGGTGGTCGTTTCCTACTGGATCACGGCCGGCGATATCAGTCCCGACGGCTCCAAACTTGCCCTGTTATCCAGCGACCGGATGTGGATCTTCTCGGGTTTTTCCGGCGACGACTTCTTCGGCGGGGAGGTGGAGATGATCGAGTTTCCGCACCTGACCCAAAAGGAAGGGATCTGCTTCGTCAGCGAAACGGAGCTGTACATCACCGACGAGGGCTGGGATTTCGGGATCGGGCGAAAACTGTACCGGCTCGATCTGCTGACGACCGGAGCGGGCGAACCGATCTTTCCGGACAACTCCCTTGCCATCTACCCGAACCCCTGTCGCGACCTGTTCGTCCTGGAAGGCGATCTGCAGGGTTGTGAGCTGGAGATCTTCGATCGATCCGGAGCCAGGCGGTCGGCAAGCCGCATTGGGTCCGGCCCTCTCGAAGTGAATGTCAAAGACCTGCCGGCGGGCGTCTTTTTCATCCGCTTGACCTGCCGGGAAAGAGGCCGGGTCTGGACCAAACGCATGATCAAATTGGACTGACGCACAGCCTGCGCCTGTTTCAACCGCGATCCTCCGGCGCCTTTAGCCGCCCTAGCGAGTGGGCAACCAGCACCGACACAGTAATGTCTCCGGAGATGTTGACGACTGTCCGCCCCATGTCCAGCGGGCGGTCGACCGCCAGGATCATGGCTAGCGCCAGCGGCAAATGCTCTGCCGGAAAACCCACCGATTCCAGCACGATCACCAGCATGACGATGCCGGCACTGGGCGCGCCGGCGGCCCCGATGGCGGCCAAAGTGGCGGTCAGAACGATGATCAACTGGTCGCCCAACGCCAATTC
>JAGQXA010000446.1 GCA_020436865.1 Saprospiraceae bacterium
ATCGGGGTGTTCCTGGGCATCGAGTCGTTCGGGAAAGAGTCCCTGAAGGATGCGAACAAACGGCAGAACAAGGCCGACCAGTACAAAGCCGCCGTGGCGGAGATCCGGAAGCGGGGCATTGCCGTTATGGCGGGTTTCATCGCCGGCTTCGACAGCGACGACTACTCAGCGATCGTAGCGATGTCGGATCGATTGATGGAGATCGGAGTGGATGTACCATTCCTGAGCATCATGACCCCGTTCAAAGGAACCAGTCTGTACGAAAAACTGAAGCAGGAGGACAGGATACTGGAGGAGCGGGGCTGGAACTACTACAACGGCTATAACGTGGCCTTTCAACCGCGCAATCTGAGTCCGGCAGAACTGCTCCAGGCGCACCGCCAACTCTGGAGGCGAAGTTTCAGCCCGAAACATTCGCTGAAGCGGATCGCCAGAAGCCTGCGGCTTCGCAGAGGCGCCTTTTTGTTGGTGCTATTCATGAACGCTTTCTATTGCCTCAAGAGACTACGGGGAAACTACCCGGTCGACATGTCCAAAAGAAAGGAAACCAGCTCTCCTTTGCAAGAATTTCCTCCCTCCATAGTAAACCGGCAGGTCGCCTCGCCGGGGTAGATTCTCTCCGCAAGATTACCTGCCTTCCACAAAAAGCCCTAAATTTCTTTCGATGGGGTCGTAGGCCGCCCCAAGCAATCCGGTCACCGCTTGTTCAATTTCATCAGGCCGAGGCTCCTGCCTCTTTTTATTCAGATCGAAATCGTAGTCTATGAAATATACCGCAGTTCTCTTTTGCCTGACCTTTGGTCTATGGCCGTATGCAAGGCCGGGATACGCCGCCCCGGCAAGCAACGAGATCGAGCAGTTAATTGAAGACGCCCGGGAAACAGGGGCCTACAAACATGGCCTGGCACAATACGACATCAAGAGGCTGGTCAGGCATTTAAAAAAAAGCAAGAGCTCGTTAGCTCGCCTTCAAACTTTTGGAAGTATCAGAAGCACCCGGAAATACGGCATACTCGTGCAACTGATCGAAGAGGGAATGATCCCATTGGACTACGCCAGCGGTCAAAAGAACCTGCTGCACATTGCTCTCGGCTGGCCATATACTAATGAATTCGAAAGCCTGATCAAGTACTTCGTGGAACAGGGCTTCGACGCCGGCAAACCGGAATTGGAGGTCATCGGAGAACAGAGCTTCGGAAGCGGCTACACTCCGATACACAGCCTTAGTGAACAAACGGATATTCCAACCGACGTATTTGAATCCTTGCTGGAACTCCTCCTCGCCAAGGGCGGCGATATCCACGCAAAAAATGCCGATGGCCTTACCGCATGCCAACTGGTGGAAGCATACCGGAAAGAGGCAAATTGCGAGCGGGTCGGCATACTCAATTCGCAGGAAGACGAAGCATCCGTACTCGCAAATATCCCGCCTTGCTACTGCGCGAGCAATATTCCCATCCACCCGATTCCGGAAAACGAAAGCAAGGCTACGACCTTCCTCCTGGTGGAGTTATCGGGAATGACCTCGGAGGGCCTGGAGCTATCGATCAACGGGAAGAAACTCGAATTCCTGGACACGGTGCAGCAACGCCTGCTGGCCATTTCAGAAGGAACCAACAGGGTCTACTTCACCTGCGAACAAGACGTGCTGATAGGGACGAGATCGAAGGCCGCGCCACCTC
>JAGQXA010000447.1 GCA_020436865.1 Saprospiraceae bacterium
CCGGCCTGCACGTCCGGATCGTGCCAGCCGAATACGCCCCGGCAGTTGGGGTAGAAGGCGGCGAAGGTCGGTTCGCCGTAGCCCAGGACGGTGAGCGGGTCTTCGAGGTACTCGCCGTTGGCGGGAGTTGTTTTCCATTCATCGAGGGTATACGTCTTTCCCCCCAGGTAGCGGAACGGCGGGTTCGTCGGGGCCTGGTCCGGCGCTCCCGGCCGCGGCTTTTCGTAACCGACTGGAAACGGCGTGGAATCGTGCGGGTTACCCTCGTGGAAGGGGTGTAGGAAGTCGCTTTCCAGCACGACCACTTTTTCGGGTGCGGGTGCGCCTTCCCTGCGTTTGACGATGATCCATCGGTTGGGCACGGGCGGGAACTGCGTGTTGCGCGGCAGGAACAATTCCCGGATCTTTTCCAGGCTGCGAAGTTCTTTGGCCGCTTCCGGCAGCGCCGCCCGGAACTGCGGCGGATCGATCAGGATGCCGGCCAGTTTTCCGTCGATGAGGGGATAGATCCATTCCTTTTTGGTCAGCCAATCCCAAACTTTGGCGGCCTCCTCTTCCGGGAGCGCCTTTTTCATTTCGCGGAAATAGAGCATGGGTTGCGCCTGGCTGCGGGTAAGGGCTTCGGGCAGATGCCAGTGCAGGTGCAATCCCTTTTTCAGTCCTACCTGATCATTGCGGAAGGGGATGGATTGGATCTCTTCACCCAGGTACGGAACGGCCGTATTCCGGTCGAGTTGACCATCGAAATAAGGCAGTCGATCGAAGTTGATGCGGGGTTCGGCGGTGGGTTGATGGCTTGCACAAAACAATACATCCAGGTGGATAGGGATCAGGGCGTAAGGTGCTGACATGGGTGACGAGGTTGATCGTGCCGAAGTTGTTGTACGTGCGAAGTGCCGCCAAACAAAGGAGGAGTGACTGGCGAATAATCGAAAAAAAAAATGGCATTTCCTAAGAAAAATGCCATTATGTGGCGCACACGTCAAAGGCGCAGTTGGAGGGCCTACCGCACTTCCCCCGGCGCCTTCCCAAACTCTTGCCGGAACATGCGGGTGAAGTAGCTCGGGTCGCTGAAGCCCACGTCGTAGGCGATCTCGGAGATCTGGAGGTCGGTGGATCTCAGTAATTCCAGGGCTTTGTGCAGGCGCCCGTCTTCGTCGCGGACCTTGATCTGTAGTATGACCAGGGACGAGCGATCGGCCTTAAAGTTCAGATTCACCTTTTTTGCCGGAGGCCATCGAATAGAACGACTCCGTAAGGTATTGCAGGTAGGCGATGATGTCGCCCTGCACCGCGTCCATCTTTAAGGTGCCGGAATCGAGTTTCGACAGGTCGAGCAACTGGTTGATGAGCCGCAGGAGGTTTCGGGCATTGCGCCGGATCAGGCCGCGCTCCTGCTCGTGCCCACGGATATTGTCGTTCATGCCCATGATCACGGTAAGCGGCGTGCGGAACTCGTGGGTGATGTTGGTGTACAGGCGCATTTTGAGGTTGTCGAGGTCGCGCAGGCGGATGGATTCCTGTTTTTCCAACTGGCGCTTCATCTGGAAGCGGAAGAACCCGAAAAACCAGAGCACGATAGCCAGCGTCAGGAGCATCTTGGCCCACCACGTCTGATACCAGTGCGGCAGCACCAAGATCCGGATCTGCCGCTCGTTGAGGGCGATATTGTTGGGCATCAGGGCGCCGCGCAGATGCAGGGTGTAGGTCCCGGGGCGCAGATTTTCGTAGCGGACCAGGTTGTTGTGGCGCCTGGGCTGATCCAGGTGGTTTCGTAGCCTTCGAGGTAGAAGGAATAATAGTTGTCTTTCGGACTGCGGTAGTCGGTCGACAGGAATTCCAGGGAAAAATAGCGGTCGCCGGGCTGCAACCCTCACACGTCTGTCGGCTTCAGGTAGGTAACCTTTCCCCTACCTGCAGAATATATACATAGGCCCAAACAGTTTTGCGTTACTCCAATTATCCAAAAAACCGATGCTATGTCTGCCTGCAAGAAAGTCAAACAGTGGGTGACCAAGAAGGTACAGGTCCCCGTAGAAGAAGCGATCTATAAAGCGAAGAAGTTCTGCGAGAAACTCAAGAAGAAGATCGAGGAGAAAGTGCAGAAGCCCGTCGAGAAGTGGGTTTCCAAGCAGGAAAAGAAGTGCAAAAAACGGAAATGCAAATGGGCTTGCCTTTGCTGCAATAAGTGGTTCTGCTGGCTGGTGACCGTTTTCGTAAAAGTCGTCACCTGGGTGGTCGTCACGATCATCAAGTGGGTTACGTACACCG
>JAGQXA010000448.1 GCA_020436865.1 Saprospiraceae bacterium
AGCGAATACACCTCCCAGCTCGATCAAGCCTTCACCTTCTACTCCTTCTACAACGGCGAAGGCCGTAACTATCCGCACAATTTCAGCCTGCTGGAGATCAACTACGCTCTCGGCAAACCGCTGGTCAGCACGGCAGACTGGCAATTCATCCTCGGCGCTCGATCCAGTAACAGCCTGTTCCTCTCGGCCTATGAGTACGGCCCTTCGGGCTCCACCGCATACTACTACTCCTTCGCGCTCGAACTCTGGCTCGATGTGCAGTGTCAGTTCGACGAAAAACAGCGCTTTGAAGTGGAACTTGCCGCGCCGGCCATTGCCTTCAACAGCCGGTCGCCATACCTGACGCAGGACGACCCCTACTTCGAGGACATCTACTCCCATCGCGACCTGGCATCGACGCTGGCTTATATCAAGCGGGGAGAATGGCAATCCTGGGGCAAGAGCCAGAAAGTCACCGCCGATCTGCGCTATTCCTATGCCCTGGTCGATAACCTGGAGTTGGGGATCGGCTACGGACTGTCCTTAAACGCCAACCAGAAACCCGCCAGGTTCGTACAGGTAGAACAGGCCTTTTATCTAACGGGAAAAGTAAATTTCTAAGACCATGCAAACGCTCAAATATAGCATCCTGATCCTCGGCATCCTGTCTTTTGCCGGCTGTGAAAAAATGAAATTCGAACCTGTGCCCGGAGGCAATCCCGAAGCCCTGTTCGAGGAACTATGGAGCACCTTCGATACGGACTACGCCCCCTTCGAAGAGCGCGGCGTCGACTGGCAAGAACAATACGACCTCTACCGCCCGCAGGTCGACGCAAGCACGAGTGAGGAAGAACTGGCAGAGATCTTCCGGCAAATGTTGCGCTCGCTTGACGACGGGCACGTTTCGCTGACCCTCCCCGGCGAGCCTGTGTACTACTCCAATCTGATCATCGATCAACGGATCGACCACGAACTCTTCGATCTGGAACTGGTCAAGAGCAACTACCTGGAGCAGGATTTCCAGGAAAGCGGAAACGGCGGCAACACCTACGGCTGGATCGGAAACATCGGCTATCTGCACCTGGCCTGGACGAACGACAACCTCCTTTCTCTCAGTGATATACTCGACTACTTCGACTCGGCCGACGGACTGATCTTCGACCTGAGACATAACGGCGGCGGCAATTTCACCTACGCCCTCTCCGAGTTCGGGCGCCTGACCGACGCCAGGCACTTTGTTTTCCGGTCGAAGACAAAGAATGGAAAAGGGAAGGACGACTATACCGATTGGTACGACTGGTATGTCGAGCCGGCCGGAAAGTACTTCGACAAGAGGATCGTACTGTTGACCGATCGCTACACGATCAGCGCCGGCGAACGCATGGCCATGGCCTTTAAGGCCCTGCCGAACGTCGTCCATCTGGGCGACACGACGAACGGATCGATCGGCACCAAGATCGGCAAGGAGCTATCCAACGGCTGGTACTACTCGGTGGTCACCCAGAAAGTGGAATTTCTCGACGGCCTTTCCTATGAAGGGCCGGGCA
>JAGQXA010000449.1 GCA_020436865.1 Saprospiraceae bacterium
AGGGGTTCTCTCCTTCCAGGTAGATCAGGCCGAATTCATTGGCAAATTCCTTGATGCGGCCGCGGCGAACGTTCTTGAGGTCCATGACCCAGGCCAGTTTTTCCCGGGAAATGCCCTCCTTGTCGTAAACCGTTCCTCCGGAGTCGGAGAGCGAATGGACCGTGCCGCCGAGATCGAGGATCTTTTCAACGGTGTATTGGGCCACGTTGCCGGAGCCGGATACGAGGCACTTCTTGCCCTTGATCGAGTCGCCCTTCAACTTCAGCATTTCCTCCATGAAGTACACGGTACCGTAGCCGGTGGCTTCCGGCCGGATCAGGCTGCCGCCGAAGCTCATGCCTTTGCCGGTCAGCACGCCGGTATGTTCATTGGCCAGTTTCTTGTACATGCCGAACAGGAAGCCCACTTCGCGGCCGCCCACTCCGATATCGCCGGCCGGAACGTCGGTATCCGGGCCGATGTGGCGGTAGAGTTCGCGCATGAAGGCCTGACAGAAGCGCATGACCTCGCCATCCGATTTACCTTTCGGATCGAAGTCGGAGCCGCCTTTGCCGCCGCCCATCGGCAGCGTGGTCAGGCTATTCTTGAAAACCTGTTCGAAGCCGAGGAATTTCAGGATGCTGAGGTTGACGGATGGGTGAAAACGAAGTCCGCCCTTGTACGGACCGATGGCGTTGTTGAACTGCACGCGGTAGCCGCGGTTGACCTGGATGCGGCCCTTGTCGTCGACCCAGGTGACGCGGAACATGATTACGCGATCAGGCTCGGTCAGCCGCTCCATCAGGTTGTGCCCCTGGTATTCCGGGTGCTCTTCGATGAAAGGGATCACGACTTCGGCAAACTCGCGCACAGCCTGATGGAATTCGGGCTGATTGGGAGTGCGTTTCTGCAGATCGTTCATGAAATCAACGACACGGTGCTTGGCAGTTTTGGTTAGGACTGACATAGACTTTGGTTTTAAAATTTTGTGGTGCTAGGGCAAATAGTTCAAAGATCGGCTGGGGATTAGATGACGTATATCGGCGATATAAAAATCAAAGGGCCCAAGGTTGCCCCGGGCCCATTCACGCAATGCCGCACAGTAATTTACGAGCTAGTAGTATCGTGCTTATACGGCTAATGCAAATGATCGTCATCAGTTCGAGATTTGATGAGAAATGACTCCCCGGAAACGCACTTTTCCCGGGAAGCAGTAGCAAGGTAGCAGCCTCATAATAGGGAAAAAATGACAAAAGTCAGCCCCATTTGGTGATTTTTCTCCGGTCACCCTCTGATGGCCTGAAGGAACTCCTGCCGGTAGTGGTCGTTGAGGAATTTGCCGCTGTAGTCGGCCGTGATGGTGCTGCTGTGCGGGTGTTCGACCCCTCGCATCTGCACGCACATGTGTTTGGCGTCGAGGTAGACTGCCACGTCTTCCGTTTGCAGCACCTCCTTCAGTTCGGCGGCGATCTGCATGGTCAGTCGCTCCTGCACCTGCGGCCGTCGCGAATAGTACTCGACGATCCGGTTGAGCTTGGACAGGCCGATCACCTGCCCGCTGGAGATGTACGCCACATGCGCCGTGCCGTAGATCGGCAGGAAGTGATGTTCGCAAAACGATTGTACGCGGATGTTCTTTTCGATCAGCATGTTCCGGTACTGGAACTTATTTTCAAAAAGGGTTGCGCTGGGTTTGTTATCGGGCTTCAGGCCGGAGAAGATCTCCTGTACATACATTTTGGCCACCCGGCGCGGCGTACCCTGCAGGCTGTCGTCGCTCAGATCGAGGCCGATGAGCTCCATGATCTCCCGGAAATGCGCTTCGATGCGTTCGATCTTTTCCGGATCGCTCAGTTCGAAGGCGTCGGCCCGCAGAGGGGTATCCGTTGCGGAAGCGAAATGCTCGTCGCCGATCTCCTCGATGAGCGACAGGGCGGGTTGCGGGCGACTTCCGTTCAAACTACCTTTGTTGAGGTTCATTATCTGTTTTTTTGGATTACTTTTGGTATCTCGAAAAACCTTCTTGCTAACAGCCTTAAAAGATCATTGTTTAAACATGAATGTCATTTCCCTGCCAGAGAATGGACGGTGCAAGCGCCCGTTCGGGCACATCGGCTTGATTGTCTGTCTGTTGCTCTTTTTTTTCTCCTCCTGTAATTCTTCATCCGGAGAGCAGCAGGACGATTGTCCGTACGACCCGCCCACGGCCGTTTTTCCGGAAGGGAACCCGCAGGTAGCCGAGCACCAGTTTCGCCTCGACGGTCAGGTCGGCTCCGAGCAGGTCGTTTTTGCCAACGGCATCGAGCTGGAACTGATCCAGTCGGGTTGCACAGACGTTCGCCAGGAGTTCCGCTTCCGGTTTCCGAAGCCCGATACCGATTTCGGTCCTGAGGGATGGCTCGATCTGACCGTGGCCCAGTTCAACTACATGGGGAGCATCGACTTCAGCCTGCAGCCCTTTCAGGAGTGGGCCCGGGCAATGAGCCAGGTCGGGGCAGATTTCAAGCTGGGAGAACCGGTCGAGGTCGGCCCCGGCTTCTACGTGCGGATCGACCGGATACTAAGCAGCGATCACAGCTTGTTGCTCGTCGAACTCTTTCAGAACGAGCCCGGCTGATTTGGTCGGCTGTTGGCAAAGCATGCCTTCCCGGGGAGTCGCCTGAAAGTCAGGGAGATAGTTTATGTATTTAAAAAAATTATAA
>JAGQXA010000450.1 GCA_020436865.1 Saprospiraceae bacterium
AGAATGCAAACCCCTCCTGCCTGGTGCGATTGCGAAACTCGGTCGCGATCGCATCGAGCACGGAGGAACCGAAGCGGTTGCGGATCGCCCGGCCGTCGATCTCCTCGACCCGGGTCAGTTCGCCCATGGTGCCGGTCGTGAATACTTCGTCGGCCGAATAGAACTCGGCGAGCGACAGGTTCCTCTCCCGGCAAGGGATCTCGAGGTTCCGGCAGATCTCCAGGACCAGCCCGCGGGTAATGCCCGGCAGGCAGGCGTCGGGCAGTGGGGTCAGTACCTCGCCCCGGCGGATGCAGAACAGGTTAACCCCGTTGGCCTCGGCTACGAAGCCGTCTTTGTCGAGCATAATGCCCGCATCGACGCCGGCATAGTTCGCCTCGATCTTAGCCAGAATGTTGTTGAGCAGGTTGTTGTGGTGGATCTTGCTATCGAGAAAGGCCGGGTTGTGGCGCCGCACCGAGGAGGTGATCAGCCGGATCGAGGGCGGGTACACCGGCGGTTTCCATTCGGCCAGAACGATCAGGGTACAGCCCGACTGGTTGAGGCGGGGATCCATGCCCGAGGTGATCTTCTCGCCTCTGGTGAGCGTCAGCCGAATATGCACGCCGTCGCGCATGCCGTTGGCCTCCAGGGTGGTCACGATGGCCCGGGTGATCTCCTCTTTCGAGGGAATGTCTTTGAAATCGAGAGCATGGGCCGACTGATGCAGGCGCTCCAGGTGCTTGTCCAGGCAAAAAATGCGCCCCTCGTAAACGCGCAGCCCTTCCCAGACGGCGTCTCCGCCTTGCACGGCGCTGTCGAAGACCGATATCTTCGCCTCCTGGCGGGGGTAGAGTCGGCCGTTGATGGATACCAGGATGTCTTTGTTTTGCGGGTTGAACTGTTGCAGCATGGAATGGAAATTCTATGAGGGAACTCCGCCGGTTAGGGCAGCGCCGATTGGATGGCATGTTGATACAATTGATCGTAGTAGGGGCGACATTCGTCGGCCAGGCGTTCGAGCGGGGCCGGCAGATCGATGGCCTTCTCCCGGTAGGGCAGGAAGCCGCTGGAGCGGTGAACTGCCGAGTACCAGTGCCGGGCCCAGACGCCGTCTTCCGGACGCGCCCCCGCCTTCCACGAGAGCATCGCAGGATAGAAGGGGATGCCGAGCCGGGCACAGAGCTGCTTGAGCACCCCTCTGGGGTCGAGCAGCAATTGGCGGGCGTCGAGCACGGCCGCCACGCGTCCGCGTTCCTGCAGTTCGACGAAGAGTTCCAGTTGGGCGCGGACCCCGATGTCTTCCATTCGGGGCCGGTCGATCACCTGAGCGAAAGAATGGATGATCCGCCGCGGATCGCGAATGAGCAACACATGCTCCATGTCGGCCAGAAACGAACGATCGAGATTGACCAAATGGTGGGTCATCTGCTTGAACACGACGATCGGGCTTCGATAGCTGCCGAGCAGGACGTTTCGGGCAACTTTCCCCCCGTCGTTCTCCTGGGCGGCCAGGATCTCCGCCTCCCCGGGGTGTTCTTCGGAAGCGAGGCCCTGACGGAGGTAGTGGGCATACAGAGGCTCGTCGACGACGGTCGTGTCGGGACGCTGGGCGAAACTGTACATCAGAGCAGTGGAAATATTGCGCGGGCTCGACCAGAGATTGATCCTCTTTGTTTGCATAGGGCAGCGGTGTTGGCAGCG
>JAGQXA010000059.1 GCA_020436865.1 Saprospiraceae bacterium
AATAAGTCGATCTGTTCATATCAAATTCAGCTTTGTGGTTGAGAATAGATGGGCTGTAGGTTCGCGAAAATAAGGAGAATTAACCAATCACCCAATCACCTTCCGATGCACGCCCGGTTCGTAAGTCTGGCCGATCTGCCGGAGGATTTCGCCATAGGCCGCTTCGTCGTGCCAGAACGACACCTGCTCTACTTCCAGGATCAGGATGGGCAGTTCGGGCGAGTAGCGAAAGAAGGAAAAGTAGGCTTGCTGAATGGATTCGAGATAGTCCGGCCGAATGTCCTGTTCGTAGGCGCGGCCGCGGTGGCGGATGTTGCGCAGCAGGTCGTCGACCGGGCGATGGAGGTAAACCAGGAGATCGGGTTTGGGAAACGAGGCGTTGAGGATGTGGAAAAGGCGCTGAAAAAGCCGGTATTCCTCGGTGTTGAGGTTATTGCGGGCGAACAGCAGGGTTTTGATGAAGAAATAATCCGATACGATCATTTCCTGAAAGAGGTCGCCTCCCTGCGCCAGATGTTCCTGCAGTTGCTTGTGCCGCTCGGTCATGAAGAACAGCTCGACGGGAAAGGCGTAGCGCTCCGGATTTTCGTAGAAGAAAGGCAAAAAGGGGTTGTCGGTAAACTGTTCGAGGATGAGCCGGCAATTGTAGTCCCGTTCCAACATCTTGCAGAGGGTGGTCTTGCCGGCCCCGATATTGCCTTCGACGGCCAGGAAGCGATGCGGAATGGGATGCGCCATGGACTCAGTCGTTCGAGAATTCTTCGTCGAGGCGCACTACCTCCAACGGGTCGCGGGAATCCCAGTAGATCTCCTCGATGGTCAGTTGCAACTGGGGGTGGATCATCTCCGCCGCGATCTCCATCAGCGGCACCAGCGCAAAATTGCGTTCGGGCAGCCGCGGATGAGGGATGACGAGGCCTTCTTCCTGTACAAGCCGGTCGCCGTAGAACAGGATGTCGACGTCGATCTGCCGGGCTTCCCATTTCTCATCGCGCTCGCGCCCCAACTCGCGCTCGATCTGCAGGATGGCGGCCATCAGTTCCTTGGGCGAAAGTGGGGTTTCCACTAAAACGGCCTGGTTGAGAAACGCAGGCTGGTCCGTCTTGCCCCAGGGCTCCGTTTCGTAGAGATGCGATCGCCGGACAAGCCGCCCGGCCCGTTGTTCGAGTAAGCGGCGCGCAGCGGCTAATTGGGCGCCGCGATCCCCCAGGTTGCTGCCCAGCAACAGATATGCCGGAAAGGTGTTTCTTGCCATGATCGCAAAGGTAAGGTTTGTCTTTCTGAAGAGGGAGGAAAAGGTTTTAAAGGTTGCAAAGGTTGCAAAGGATACAAAGGTTGCAAAGGATACAAAGGTTGCAGGGGTGAAAGGGGTGAAAGGGGGGGGGCACGATCAAGAAACCTGCTCCGAAGGAGCGCCGGACGACCTCGTAGAGGTCTCCCCTCTCTTCAACCTCGTAGAGGGGAGGATATTTATAATTTGGAAAAACCGACCGGTTGGTTTATTTTTGTGTCATGAGTACAAAATCCGAGCGAACCAGGGGCATGATCATCGAGCAGGCCGCCTCGCTATTCAACCAGAAGGGGTATTCCGGGACGTCGCTGCAAGACATCATGGAGGCGACCGGCCTTTCGAAGGGAGGGCTGTACGGTCATTTCCGCGGCGGGAAGGAGGAGATCGCGAAGGCGGCCTTCGACTATGCCGTGCGGTCGGTCTATGCGCAGGTGGGGAGCCGCACGCGGCCGATCGAAAATGCCGTCGACAAGCTGAAGGAGGTGGTACTGTTCTATCGCGAGCACATTTTCAACCCGCCGGTCGAAGGTGGCTGCCCGATCCAGAACACCTCGGTGGAGGCCGACGACAACCTACCCGTGTTGCGCGGACAGGTCGTGGCGGCCATTCGCGAATGGCGGGCGCGTATCGTGTACACCCTCGAGAAGGGCATTGCCCGCGGCGAGATCCGCCCAGACGTCGCCTGCGAGGAATTCGCCACCTATTTCATCGGCTGTATCGAAGGCGGGATCCTTCTGGCCCGCATTCAAGACGAGCGGAGACCTTTCGACATCATGACCCGGCCTTTGTTGGCCCAACTGGACCAGATGCGTCCCTAAAAATCACCCGATCATGCACATCACCCATGCTCAAGAAGAAGTCCTGAAGAGCGACTGGAAGGACCCCAGTCCGGAAAAACCTACCCGTCCTCCTTCATTCCTGCTGGCGCTGGTTCGGCTGTATTTCCAAACCTTCGGTCGTATCTTCCCGGCCCTGACGGCCCGTTATGCCTATCATCTTTTCACCAAACCGCGCCGCCGCGCCCGGCATCAGAGTTCCGATCCGGTGCTGGAGAGTGCCCGTATTTTCGAGTTCTTGTACGGGCGGCAATTGTTAAAGGGCTACGAATGGGGGAGTGGAGAACGCACGATCCTGCTCGTGCACGGTTGGGAATCGCGCGGAACGGCCCTACGCAGCTTCGTACCGGTCTTGTTGGAAGCCGGGTTCCGGGTGCTGGCCTTCGACGGCCCCGCGCACGGCGACTCGGCCGGCAAGCGCACCAATTTGCCGCATTTTGCCGGGGCGGTGCGCGCCGCGATCCGGCAGGCCGGAGCCGTGGAGGGCATTATCGCGCATTCGTTCGGAGGCGCTTCGACGGTGTACGCGCTCACCCAATTGGACCCCGGCCTTTCCATCGACAAACTGGTCTACATTGCCGTTCCGTCGAGCATGTTGAGGGTCTTTGAAAACACCGTGCGCGGCCTGCGCATCCCCAAACGGGCGGCAGCCCGCTTCAAGCAGATCCTGGAAGAAAAGGCCAAACGGCCCCTGGAAGAACTCGACCTTTCCGACGCCTATCC
>JAGQXA010000060.1 GCA_020436865.1 Saprospiraceae bacterium
ATGGGCGAACACGCCGTACGCGGCGTGATGACTTCCGAGGGCGACGGCATGTACAAGTCGGAGGACGGCGGGCAAAGCTGGAAACACATCGGCCTGCCCAACAGCCGCCACATCGCCGAGATCCGCATCCACCCCTCTAACCCAGACTGGGTGTGGGTCGCCGTGCAAGGAGCGCTATACGGCCCGAGCGAAGACCGCGGCGTGTACAAGACCACCGACGGCGGACAAACCTGGCGCAAGGTGCTCTACGTCGACCCTTCGACAGGGGCGGCCGACCTCAGTCTCGATCACCACAACCCGCGTATCCTCTACGCCGGGATGTGGGACCATCAGCGCACGCCCTGGAAGATCCGCAGCGGCGGACCCGGCTCGGGCATTTACAAGTCGACCGACGGCGGTGAGAACTGGAAAAAACTGACCGAAGGTCTGCCCGACACCCTGGGAAAAGTGGCGGTCGACGTATCGCGCGCCGACCCGAATCGCGTTTACGCCAATATCGAAGCCGAAAAGGGCGGCGTGTACCGCTCCGACGACGGCGGAAAAAGCTGGAAACGCGTCTGCAGCGACCGCATCACCGTGGCCCGGGCCTGGTACTACATCGAGATCTTCGCCGATCCGCAGGATGCCGAGACAGTCTACGTGCTCAACGCCCCGATGCTGCGGTCGATCGACGGCGGCAAAAGTTTTCAGAACATCCCCAATCCGCACGGCGATCAGCACGACCTCTGGATCAATCCGCGCAATCCGAAAAATCTGATCCTCGCCAACGACGGCGGCGCCTGCATCAGCTTTAACGGCGGTCAGAGCTGGTCAGCCCAGACCAATCAGCCTACGGCCCAATTCTACCGGGTCATTGCCGACAAACGCGTGCCCTATTATCTCTATGCCGGGCAGCAGGACAACTCCACCGTGGCCATCGCCAGCAGCACGATGGACCGGGGGATCGACTGGAAAGACTGGTACCCCGTGGCCGGGGGTGAAGCGGCCTTCATCGCCCTCGACCCCGAAGACCCGACCCTCGTGTTCGGCAGCAATATCCAGGGTTTCATCGAGGTGTACGACCACCGCACCCAGCAAACCAAAGACATCATGCCCTATCCGGCGATCCAGTTGGGTTCGCGACCGAAAGACATGAAGTATCGCTTCAACTGGAACCCGCCCCTCGTCGCCCAGCCACAAGACCCGCAGGTCATCTATTTCGGCGGCAACCAATTGCTCAAAACCGACGATGCCGGCCAAAGCTGGACGGAGATCTCCTCCGACCTGACCCGCAACGATCCCGACAAGCTCGGCGACGGGGGCGGGCCCTTCACGAACGAAGGTGCGGGCGGAGAAAACTACCATACCCTCAGCTACATCGCCTGCTCGCCGCACCAGGCCGGCCTGATCTGGACCGGCGCCGACGACGGGCTGGTGCACCTGACCAAAGACGAAGGCGCGACCTGGCAGAACGTCAGTCCGCCGGGCCTCGGCGAAGCCCTGATCAACGCCATCGAGGTATCCCCGCACGAGCCGGCAACCGCCTACCTGGCCGTGACTCGCTACAAGTTCGACGATCCGCAGCCCTTGATCTATATTACCCACGACTATGGGCAAAGCTGGGAACTCAAGGTGCAGGGCATCGCCGCCAACGCCTTCGTGCGCGTGGTGCGCGAAGATCCGCAAACGCCCGGCCTGCTGTATGCGGGAACCGAGCGGGGATTGTACGTGTCGTTCGACGGAGGCGATCATTGGAAGCTCTTGAAAACCAACTTCCCGGCCTGTCCGATCACCGACCTGACCATCCGCAACAACGACCTGATCGCCGCCACCTCCGGGCGGGCCTTCTGGATACTCGACGACCTCAGCGCCCTGCAGCAGTCGGCCGGAAATTTTCCGGAAAAGGAAATGGCGCTGTACCACCCGAAAACCACCTACAAGATCAATTACCGGGTACCCGCCGGTCAGCCGGCCCAGCAAGGCAAGAACCCCGAGAATGGGATCGTTTTCGACTATTTCCTTCCGGAAAAACTGGACACGGCCACCCTGACCCTGGAGGTCCTCAACGATCAGGGCAAGGTGATCCGGACCTACACCAATCAAAAGGACGAAAAGTTCAAGACCTGGCCTGGAGGGCCGCCGCCGCCTCAAATCCTGCCTTCGCAGAAAGGCTACAATCGCTTCAACTGGGACCTCCGCAAGGAAACCCTGCCCAGCGTCGAGGGCGTATTCGTGTTGGGCGATTACCGGGGCGCCATTGTGCCGCCGGGTAACTACTACCTGCGTTTGTTTTCGGCCACCGACACCGTGTCGGCGCCCTGCCTGCTCGAACCCGATCCGCGCCTGACGGTCGGTCGGTCGGCGCACAAAGCCCAGGCCAAAGCCCTGCTCCTGATCGAAACCACCGTACAGGACATTCACCGTTCCGTGAACCTGATGCGCAGCGTGAAGAAGCAGATGGACGAACGCGTCGCCCTCCTGGAAAAGCTGGAGGGACAGCAAGACCTCGTCGACACCGGCAAAGCCATCGTCAAGCAGATCGTCGCCTGGGAAGAGAACCTCATCCAGCCCAAACAGGAAACCTTTCAGGATGTGATCAATTTCCAAAACCAGCTCAACGCCGAACTGCTGACCCTCAAGTCCAGGCTCGAAAGCCATGACCCACAGCCGACCGAAGGCGCCAACCAGCGCCTTCAGGATCTGATCGCCACTTGGGAAACGCACCGGCTCGAGTTGCTGCGCCTGATCGAAGAGGAAGTCGGCGGCTTCAACCGCCTCTACCAGGAGCGCGACTTGCCGATCCTGATCGTGCCGCATAAGGATCCGAAGCCGTGAATTATCTTTTCCCCTGCGTTCAGACCGCTACAAGCGGTCCGAACGCTATTTTTTAGATGTTGGCTTTGCCCGCCGAAATCGATATTGTCGATCTCCAGATCGACGATGACCATTCGCCGGTCTCCTGACCGGCATCGCTCGAGAGCGGTCTGGAGACCGCAGATTGATCGTCGTCAGTCTGGAGACAGACGACATCAAGTTTTTGGAAATAGCGTTCTGACCGCGGGGAGCGGTCGGAACGCTATACTCTTGAAAATGATCACGACATCACGCCAAAGGTAAAAAAGGATAAAAAAGGATAAATTTTGCGGGACGGCGGACCGCAAAGACCGAGGCTGACGGAAATTTTGGATAAATTGAGTGGCTGCCGCCAACCGGCAGCCAATAACCATGCCCGGACAAATGCCGCTTTACCGACTACTCCTCGGCCTGCTGCTGACAGGCCTCTCCCTGCCGGGCTATGCGCAAACGGAGACCCTCTACTTCGACCGCATTACGCTGGAGGACGGTCTGCCGCAAGGTCACATCTTCGACATCCACGAAGATCGCGAGGGTTTCGTCTGGTTCGCCACCGGGCACGGGCTGATCAAGTACGACGGCTACCGCTTCGTCAACCACGCTTACAACCCGGAAGACAGTACCGCACTTTCCTCCAATCGCGTGCTGTCGATGCTCGAACGGGCCGACGGCAATTTCTGGGTGGCCACTACCGGCGGACTGCACCTGATGGACCGCATCCGGGAAGAGTTTACCGTTTTTTTGCCCGATTCTTCCATCGAGAATTCCCTGGGCGGAAAGGACGTTCGCGAACTGGCTCTGGGCGCCGGCGACACCCTCTGGATGGCGACGAACGGAGGGCTGTATTTTCTGCCTCCCGGGGCGAAACGCACGTTTAGCATCCCCACCTGCTCCGGGGCAGAAGATCGGCCCTCCCTTCATACCGTATTGATCGATCGCCGCGGGCAGCTCTGGGCCGCCGGCCGGGGCGGCATTTTCCGCTACGATCCGGCTTCAGGCTGCCTGATCGCTTTCCCGCCCGACCCCGAGGATCCGGAGGCCAAAGTCAACCAACTGGTCCGCGAACTGAAAGAAGACCAGGAGGGTCACATCTATTTCACCACTTTCGACGGCTTGTACGAACTCGACCCTCTGAGTGGCCGCAGTCGCCGGGCTCCCGTGCCCGACGATATGCCCCGCATCCGGGTGGTCGGGCTGTATGTCGACCATGAGAACTCGCTCTGGATCGGTTCCTACGACGAGGGCATCATCTACTGGAACCGCCGGAACAACACCACCCAGGTATTCGCCTACGCCCCCGACGCCCCCTACGGACTGTGCAACAACCGCGTGTACTGCTTCCATCAGGACCGTTTCCGGAACATGTGGATCGGCACCTTCAATGGGATCAACCGGATCAATCTGTGGCAGCGGAAGTTCCACTTTTATCAGAATGCGGGGGGCATCGACAACTTTTCCAACTACGTGCTGCGCGTGCACGAAGACCAGCACGGCGGCTTCTGGTCGAATACGATGGAAGGCCTGTTCTACTCGCCCGGCATCGGGCAGCCGTCGAAGCTGGTGTACCCGATGCAGGACGTACGCAACACCATGGTCATCAGTGGGTTTTACAACGACCTGGCCGGCGACAAACTCTGGTTTTGGGTGGAATCGCGCGGCCTATTCACCTATGACTTCGGCGCCCGGCAATTTAAGCTCGTTACGTTCGATCCGGCGGCCAGCTCCTTCCAACTGGTGGATCAGATCCTGCCCGACGACGACCATCCCGATTTCCTTTGGCTGCCGACCAATGTGGGGCTCTGCCGGCTGCACCGGACCAACCTGAGCACCGAATGGTTTTACCCGCAGGAGTCGTGCGAGGCGCCCAGCAATCGCACCGATCAGACGATCCAAATGTCCGGCGGCCGCATGTGGGTCGAGCTGACCAGGGGTATGAGTTTGTTCGACAAGGCCAGCGGTCGTTTCACCTACTTCCCCAGTGTAGCGACCGATCCAAAGGGGCCGCCCAATGCCGGCGTGCTGAAGATCGCCAAAACCGAAGATCGCTACGTTTGGCTGGCGACGGGCCACGGGCTTTGCCGGCTCGACGATCAGACCAAGGAGTTTCGGACCTACACCGAGGCCGACGGCCTGGCCGAACTCGGCATCATGAGCATGGAGGCCGATCTCGCCGGAAACATCTGGCTATCGAGCCTCAACTATATCAGCCGCTTCGATCCGAAGAGCGAGACCTTCCTTCATTTTCCGATCAAACACGACGTGAAGGAGTTCAACACCACCGCGTCTTACCTCAACGACGAAGGCCGGATCTACTTCGGCGGGGTCAACGGTATTTACGGATTTCACCCGCAGGAGATCGCGGCCGACACGGCGGCGCCGCGGGTAGTGCTGACGGGCGTCAAGGTATTGAACGAACCCTACGACCTGGGCGTTTCGCCGGAGTTTGTGCGCGAGGTGCGTCTGTCGCATCGCGACTACGTCTTTTCCCTGGAATTTGCCGGCTTGCAGTTCATTCGCCCCACCGGCAACCGCTACGCCTATCAGCTCGTCGGTTTCGACCGCGACTGGCAGTATGTGGGCGACAAGCGCGAGGCCACCTATACCAATCTCGATCCCGGCTACTACACCTTTCGTGTCAAGGCCTCCAATTCGGAAGGAGTTTGGTCGAAAGAACCGCTGGAGGTGGCCATCTACCTGGCGCCCCCGTACTGGCGGACCGGCTGGTTTTACGGCCTCGTGGCGCTGGTCGCCTTCGGACTCGGCTATGCCGTGTACCGCAACTGGCAGCATCGCCGCTACCTCAAGCAACAGAAGGAAGTGGCCGAGCAATCGACCCACTACAAGTCGCAATTCCTGGCCAATATGAGCCACGAGATCCGCACCCCGATGAACGCCATCGTGGGCATGAGCAAGCTCATGTTCGACACCGAAATGGACCAAAAACAGCGCGAATACGCCGAGGCCATCCAGCAATCGGCCGAAAACCTGCTGGTGATCGTCAACGACATCCTGGACCACACGAAGATCGAGTCGGGCAAATACACCTTCGTGAGCAAGCCGTTCGAGCTCGACATTCTGCTGCGGCAGCTACAGCGCGTGTTCACGTTCCGGGCGGAGGAAAAGGAGCTGGAATTCGCCATTCACCCCGACGAAGGACTGCCGAATCATCTCGTTGGCGACCCCACCCGCCTCAACCAGATCCTGATGAACCTGATCGGCAACGCCATCAAGTTCACCTCGAATGGATCGGTCGGCGTGTGGGTACATCTGGTGGAGAAAAACGAGCGACAAGCCACCCTCGAATTCACGGTGCGCGACACCGGCATCGGCATTCCGGCCGATCAGTTGCCGCACATCTTCGAGAGTTTCCAGCAGGCCAATCCCGACAGTGAAGAAACCTACGGCGGCACCGGCCTCGGCCTGGCCATCGCCAAACAGCTGGTCGAACAGCAGGGCGGCCATATCTGGGTGGAAAGCAAGCCCGGGCGCGGCACTTCCTTCGGCTTCCGCCTCACCTACGCCTTGGCTGCTTTGCCAGAGGCCGAAGCCCGGCAGGCGACCGCCGAGACCTCCAAGCTGAAGGCTTTGTCTGTGCTGATCGTCGAAGACACCTATTTCAACCAGATGCTGGCCGTCGAGCTCTTGCGCAAGGAGATCCCCGAAGTAGAGATCGAGGTGGCCGACAACGGCAAGGTCGCCCTGGAAAAGATCAAGAACCGCTCTTTCGACCTGGTGCTGATGGACGTAAAGATGCCCGTCATGAACGGACTGGAAGCCACCCGCGCCATTCGCGCCCTTCCGGAAAAGGATCGCGCGGAGGTACCCATTCTGGCCCTGACCGCCAACGCCATCCGCGAGCAGCTCGACCAATGCAAAGCCGCCGGCATGGATGACTATATCACCAAGCCGATCAACCGGGATGAACTGATGGAAAAGATCCGGGGGGTGGTGGGGTAGCAGGTGGCAGTTGGCTGTTGGCAGATACCGTTGGCAGGTGCAGTTGGCAGTTGGCAGGGGGCAGGGGGCAGCTTCGCTGGGGCGAGGGCCCGCCTTCGCTTAGCTACGGCAGGACGAGGGGGCAGCTTCACTGGAGCCTCTAAAGAATCCCTGGACCAATCCCCCAATTAACTAATCCCCCAATTAACCAATAAACCAGAGCTCATGATCAACTTCGAACGGCTAACCCACTTGCTCGGCGACGAAGCC
>JAGQXA010000451.1 GCA_020436865.1 Saprospiraceae bacterium
GATGAGGCTCTTCTTCGATCAACTCCGTCAGCGTAATTCCCTGCAAGGCAAAATAGGGGCCGAGCACGGTGGCTCCGGCTGTTGCGAACAACAGCACAAAGACGAATAAGAAGTGCGTAAGCTTCCCGGACATGTTCGAAGTAGGTTGATCAAGATGCTTGGAAGAAAGTGAAAAATAGCAAAAGATTCCCTTCCAAGCTTGATAACGCTGAAATAAAATAAAGGTTTTGCTATTTCTAATATTTTTCACACTATTTTAAAAAATAGTAAAACTTCCATTTGTTAATTCTCGAGACAGCAAAAAACGCCGACACACTCACACTCACACTCACACTCACACTCACACTCACACTCACTCTCACTCTCACTCTCACTCTCACTCTCACTCTCTCTTCCCCCCTACCACTACCACGATCTCCCCTTTCGCCGGTTTTGCGGAAAAATGGGCCTGCAGTTCGGTCAGGTTGCCGCTGCGGTGTTCTTCGTGCAACTTGGAGAGTTCTCGGCACACGCAGGCCTGGCGGTCGCCGCCGCAGTGTTCGGCGAGTTCCTGCAGGCAGCGTTGCAGGCGATGGGGGGATTCGTAGAGAATGAAGGTGCAGGGTAGCTCGGCGAGGTATTTAAGACGGGTTTGGCGCCCTTTCTTGTGGGGTAGGAAGCCTTCGAAGTAGAAGCGGTCGGCCGGCAGGCCGGAGCAGACGAGGGCGGGGATCAGGGCGGTGGGGCCGGGCAGGCATTCGACCGGCAGGCCGGCTTCGCGGCAGGCGCGTACCAGCAGAAATCCGGGGTCGGAAATGCCGGGCGTACCGGCATCGGAAACCAGGGCGATCCGGGCGCCGCTTTGGAGTTGGGCGAGCAAGCTGTTCAGCACGGCGTGCTCGTTGTGGGCGTGAAAGGACCTTTGAGGGGTGTCGATCTCGTAGTGAGCCAGTAACCGTCCGGTCGTGCGCGTATCTTCGGCAAGGATGAGGTCTGTTTCCCGCAAGATGCGCAGGGCCCGGAGGGTGATGTCCTCCAGATTCCCGATCGGCGTCGGCACAAGATAGAGCATGGCTCAGGCTTGCTTGACGGAGAACGAATACGTTTCCATGATGACGTTGGCCAGGAGTTTTTTGCAGGCCGTTTCGACCTTTTCGGTGGCTTCGGCCTCCGAGGCAGCGTCGAGCGTCATCTTGATGTGTTTGCCGATGCGCACGTCTTCGATGCCGGCAAGGTGGAGGTTCTTCATGTTGTTGGCCACGGTCTTTCCCTGCGGGTCGAGCAGTTCTTTGTGCGGCATCACGTCGATCTCGGCGATGAATTTCATTGGTCAAGTCAGGTTTGAACCGTTTAACAAATAGCGGCGAACGAGGCCGGTCAGCACGTACAGCAAGACGATCGCGCTGAAGGCCGCCTCCTGCAACAGTAGCAGAAGCAGCGCCGCAACGCCCGCAAAGATAAACGGAATCTGATTCCCCTCCCAGGTAAAGCGCGTCATTTTCAGACTGAAAAGCGGGATCTCGGCATTGAGTAACCAGGCCAGCGCGGCGATGCTGGGGTATAAGAATGCCGGATCGCTGACCAGCGAGGCCAGCCCGAACGAATCGAACTGGTAGATCAGGATCAATCCCAGGCAAAACACCGTGCAGGAGGGGGTGGGCAAACCGATGAACTCCTGGCTTTGTCGCGTATCGAGATTGAAACGCCCCAGCCGTAAGCCGGAGAATACCGACACCAGGAAAGCGGGGGCCGCCGGCCAGAACAATTCGGCCCCCGGCGCCTCCCAGCCGATCCGCAGCAGTTGATAGAGGGCCGCTCCCGGCACCACGCCGAAGGAAACCATATCGGCGATGGAATCGAGTTCTTTGCCCAGTGGCGATTTGACGTTCAGCAGCCTTGCCACGAGCCCGTCGGCAAAATCGGCCGCTACAGCCGCAAGCGTCAGCCAGGCCGCCAGAGTAAACTGTCCGCCGAACAAGGCGATCAGGGTCAGACAACCCAGCAGCAGGTTGAGTAGAGTGATGAGGTTGGGAATTTGTTTCTTCATATGGCCAACGCCGCGGGAATGGCGGCAGTCTTTTGAAATAAAGGTACTATTTTCGGAACCCTTCCGCTTGCCATTTGTCGCCATTCTGCATTTTTGACGGTACTTTTGCCCGGCCGAAAACGTTATGGAATTGTTGGAAAAGAAAATAAACCAAAAACTGAACCCGTCGATGTATAGAATTCTCCTCACGCTGTCGCTGGCCATTCTGCCGTTCTGCTGCACCCAGCTCTTTGCCCAGCCGTCTAACGACAATTGCCTGGGTGCGATCGTGCTCGGCGATGTGTCCAACTGGTGTTCCGACCCCGGCGAGTTTTCGAATGCCAACGCCACCCCGGCCGCCATTGTGCCGTTTTGTTTCCCCAGTTCCACCCACGATGTCTGGTTTCGCTTTACGGCGGTGGCCACCGACGTGTACATTACGGTAGTGGGAAATACCGGCAACAACCCCGGCGGCACGCTGGAGAACCCGCAGTTTGCGATCTATTCCGGCAACTGCGGCAACCTCACCGAACTTCAGTGCGCTTCCGACGGCTTCGGGTTCAATATCGCCGAATCGTTTGCGGGCCCGTTGGTTCCCGGAGAGACCTACTATATTCAGGTCGACGCACGCGACGGCAACGTGGGCTCCTTCCAGCTCTGCGTCAACAACTTCAACCAGGTGCCGGCCGCCAGTTCCGACTGCCCGACCGGCGTGATCCTGTGCGACAAGTCGTCGTTCAACGTAGAGAGCGTGGTCGGCCCCGGCCTGCTGACCAACGAGATCGACCCCAACTCGTGCATCCAGTTGGAGATCAGTTCGGCCTGGTACAAATGGACCTGCGACGAACCCGGCACGCTCACCTTCACCCTGACGCCCAACAATCCTTCCGACGATCTCGATTTTGCCGTTTACGAGATGCCCAACGGGATCGACGACTGCAGCGATCTGCTCGAACTGCGCTGTATGGCCTCCGGGGAGAATGTAGGCGACCCCTTCTCGGTCTGGGAGCCTTGTACCGGTCCGACAGGCCTCGATCTGGCTTCGACCGACCTGGTGGAGTTTGCCGGATGTGCGCAGGGCGACGACAATTTCGTCGCCGCCATTACGATGGAAACGGGAAAGAGCTATGCCCTCGTGGTCAATAATTTCAGTAATACGGGTAGCGGCTTCGCCGTCGATTTTGGCGGCACCGGCACCTTTTTGGGCCCGGAACCCGGCTTTACGGTCGACCCCGAACTCGGCAACCAGTGCGACATCGATATGGTCACCTTTACCGATGCCTCGACCCTGCCTCCGGGCATCATGGGCGCCTATGAATGGTTTTTCGGCTCGGGCGCCAATCCGCCGGTCGCCACCGGCGTCGGGCCGCACGAGGTGGTTTACGAGTCGTTCGGCTCCAAATCGATCCTTCTGCGGATCACGACCGAGGAGGGATGTATCGTAACCGAGGTGACGGAGATCTACATCGAACCCTGCTGCGACCCGGCCAACGATCTGATGATCGGTCTCGACGACACTTCCGATCCGCCTTGTTTCGGAGAAGAAACGGGTACCGTCGCCGTTTCCGGTTCGGGCGGAAATCCCGACTATCAGTTTAGCATCGACGGGGAGGATTTTCAGCCGATCGGGCAGTTCATCAACCTTGGTTCGGGAACCTATACCGTCTACATCCAAGACATCAAAGGCTGTTTGGATTCACTGGACGCCAGCCTGTTCGATCCGCCTGAACTCATCGTCGATGCCGGCGACGATCAGACCATCAACCTGGGCTATACGGCCGATCTCGACGCCCTGGTCATACCCGGCGGCACACAGGATACCATTTACTGGACCTTCCCGGAGTTGCTTAGCTGCGACGACTGCCTGGACCCGACCGCCGCTCCACCCACCACGACCACCTTCCAGATCACCGTAGAGAATGCGGTGGGTTGTACCGATGCCGACTCGGTCACCGTGATCGTGCTGCCGCTTCGGCCTATTTACATTCCCAACGCCTTTACCCCGAATTTCGACGGCGCCAACGACTACTTCACCGCTTACGGAGGGGCCGCCGCCGTGCAGATCAAAACGCTACAGGTGTACGATCGCTGGGGGAACCTCGTTTTTGCAGCCGACAATATTCCGCTGGGCGACGAATTGCTCGGCTGGGACGGCACCTTCGGCGGTCAGACCATGGGCTCGGCCGTGTTCGCCTACCTGATCGAGGTGGAATTCATCGACGGGCTGATCGCCTTGTATAAGGGGGATCTGACGTTGATACGATAGAAGGGTGACAAAGGGTACAGAAGTGACAAAGGTGACAGAGGTTTCACCCTTGAAACTTCTGCCACCTCTCCATTACCTTTTCAACACCCTAAACCTTCGCAGCGGCTTGCCATTGGCCCGGACGACGAGCAGATATTGTCCGGGAGGGATGAGGCTGGTGTCGATCGATTTGAGGTGTCGGCCCGACTCGAGGTTGGGCAGATTGATGCTGGTGACTTCCATCCGGCGCGGGTTGATCATGCGGATGTGCACGTTGGAAGTTCGGGGCAACTCGAAGGCGACCCGCAGCAGGCCTCCGGGTTCGGGCATGACCCTGGGGAAGCGATCCCAGTTGTTGGGATCTTCTTCGTCGATATCTTCCGCCTCTTCGACATTATAGGAGGAGGCGACCGGCGGAGTGCGTTCCGTTTGGGGGCATAGGAAATAGTCTTTCGATCCGTCGGGGAAGACCTTTTTGATCCGGTACTTGACGGCGCCTGGCCCCCCGTCGGAGAGGTTCATGTCGAGGCATTCGTAGTTATTCAGGCGTTGGCCCTTGCCGTCCATTTCCGCTACCTTTACGAAATTTCGTCCGTTGTCGGTCGAGCGTTCCAGCTCGTAGCGCATGCCGCGCGGTTCGTTCTGGGTCGCCCAGGTCAGGGCCAGGTAATTGCCGCGCGGGTCGGCGGAAAAATCCTGGATCTGCACTTCGAGGTTGCGCACGGCCAGGATCTCTTCTTTCGGTTGCGGCGGCAGGGAGGGGTCGGAAAAACCTGGCCGCCGGATGGTGACGACATCGCCCTGGCTCGGGTTCCAGATGGCCAGGCCGTAGGGGATGGTGAAGATGTCGCGCGGATCGACCGGCCGTACCCGGTTGGCGCCGTCGGTGCGGACGACCCTCACCTCGATCTTATACTGGTCGACGAAGATCCACTTGAACTGATTAAAACTTCCGCTGTTGCGGGTCCAGGGTTTGTCGTCGTTGTTGTCGCGCAAGGGAGCTCCCCAGCCGCCCTCGCCGGCGTAGACGGTACCGTTGACATCGTCGCGCTCGAAGCCCTCGAAACTCTGCGGGCCGCTGGAAGGTTTGATCGGCCAGGTGGTCTTGACCACATGGGCGTCGGATTCCATGACCAGGTTGACCTTATAGCCATAGAACAAGGGCGCCCAGTTGACGTAGAGCTCGTTATTTTCCGGTTTGCGGGACGTATGCGGACGCATGGTGTGGTGGTACTGGGCAATCTTCCAGGGGATATCGGTATGGGCGCCCAAGTCGCGTTCGAGCCAGTCGCGCTGATTGCCGCCGGCCGGGATCAACGAGTTGAGGGTGTAGATGCGCAGCAGGCCCCCGCAGAAAGTAAGGGCGTAGTACATGGTTTCGGAGCGCACGTTGAAGAGATCGACCAGCGATTCGTTGGAGGCCTCGTGATTGCCGCGCGCAACGACGATGGGGGTGACATGACCGTCGGGCGAGATGGTCAGTTGCCAGTCGTCGAACCACTCCTTCCATTCCTGCGGCGTATCGCCGTCGGTCATATCGCCGTTGAACAGCACGAGATGGGGACGCAGTTTTCCGACGAGGGAGTTGGCGTCTTGACGGGCTTCGCGATTGTTGCGGGAATCTCCACCGGCGATGATCGACAAGCGGGCTTCCTGATAGTTGGGGGCGGTTTGAAACGACAGGCGCCGGCTGATCCCTTCGCTGTCGCGAATGACAAAATAGTAGGTCGTATTGGGTTTGAGGCC
>JAGQXA010000452.1 GCA_020436865.1 Saprospiraceae bacterium
TCCCGTTCGTCGGCAGCCGTATTGCCCGGATCATCGAACAAAAAGAAGATCAGGGCGGTGCCTTGTCCTTCCCGGTATAAGGCCAGCATTTTTCCCAATCGCTTATCGGAAAAGCCGATCTTGGGGGTGAACAGATAGATCATTCCCCAATCGGCATGACACTGCGCAAGGAGGCGATCGTCGACCGACAACACGGTCATGATCGCCTCCTCGTCGTTGGTGGCGGCGGTCGATGCGGCCCGGGTTGCCTGAATGTGCGGCATGGCCGTAGCGGGTTGTCGTTCGTCATAGGGGATCAGGAGAAAGCGGATCTCCAGGTCTTCCCGGCGGGAGCGCATGGCGAAGTCGTATCGCAGGTGGGCATCGCGGCGCACGCTCACGTCCCGGTAATCGCTGTCGAGCGGAATGGCGAGTTCGATCCCGGCGGTCTCCAGTTTCTGCAGGAAGGTGTCGGGAAGGTCGAGCTTCTGAGCGGGCAGAGGGGCCGGGCAGATCAGGCTCAGCGAGATCGACAGCGCGCAGAAGACCATGGTTTTCATGAGCAGACCGTTATTGATCCGGGGCCGTTGCGCAACAGCGCAGCCTGCGGAGGCCTGGCCGCCGGGAGATTAAGGACATCAAGTTTTTCGTGATCCGGTAGCCGGAGAGTAAGGGGTTGGGCCACCGTTTGGTTTAGAGGGGGCGATCTTTCAGGCGGGAGCGATGCGGATCTTTTCCTTGATCGATTCGATGAGGGCGGGAGAAACTTTGCGGCGGTGCATCTTACTTTTGATGAACTCGCGGAACGAGCGTTCTTTACTGAGCAATTCGAGATAGTGGGGATTGGATTTTATCTCTCGTAGCAATTCTGTTTCCGCTTCCTGGGACAACTCATTATCCAAATACATGCTAACTTTCTTAAAGAGGTCCTTTTGATCTTGCGGATTTCTCATTGTTCTAAGTTTTTAGCAACTCTTTGGATGAGCGATGTCGGTTCTGCCCTACGAGAGAAACGCCTGTTCCACACCCACGGCATCTCCGGCAAGCCAGGGGGCTGTCGGCAGATCGGGGGTGAAAAAAAGGAAGGCTTGTGAAAGCGGTTGGCGCATGGCGTTAAATCCCGTTTGTGAGGCGAGCCCTGAGGCTGGTGGTCCAAAAAGTTTTGATTAAGAAATTCGGTCTTTACGAGCGTTTATCCTGATACCCTAAGGAATTGGCATATTCGCCCAATTTTTCTTTCAGCATGTTCCGGGCACGGTGGAGGCGCGAACGAACGGTGCCGATCGGAATATCGACGATCTTGGAGATCTCTTCATAGGTAAATCCTTCGATGTCGCATAACAGGATGACCGTACGGAAATCGACCGGCAGGGCGTTGATGGCATTCGTCACTTCGTCGCCCATCATGTGCTCGAACATCTCCTCGCGGAGATCCATATAGCTGGTCAGCTGAGAATCGTCTTCATCGTGGTAGGTGACGACCTCTTCATAATCGACCTTGGTCGGTTGTTTGCTCTTCTTCCGATAGTTGTTGATAAAGGCGTTCTTGAGGATCTTGAACAGCCAGGCCTTGGCATTGGTGCCCTCCCGGTAGTTGTCGATAAACCGGTAGGCTTTCAGGTAGGTTTCCTGAACCAGGTCGTTGGAATCTTCCTCGTTGTACGTGAGATGGTAGGCGAAGTTGTACAACGCGTCAATCTGGGGAAGGAACTCTTCCTCGAAGACTCGATCCCGTTGTATTTTTCTCTGATCGTCTGCCATCACTATCATAAAGATAGAAATTATTTTTAATTGTATCCGCCGCCGGAATGCTTGCACGGTGATTAACCAGAGGCCGAAAAAAATGGTTCCTTGCTCCGGCCCGGATTCCAAAAAAAATTAGCGGAGCAGCTCGGCCAGGCGCCACACATCTTCAAAACTATTGTAGAGCGGAACCGGGGCGACGCGGATCACGTTGGGTTCCCGCCAGTCGCAAACGGCCCCGTTTGCCGACAGGTGGTCGAAGAGCTCCTTGCCGTCGCTCCCGGTCAGGATGGACAGCTGACAGCCCCGGGCGGCCGGATCGGTCGGCGTGATCACGCGGTAGCGTGGCTGGGCGCGGTTCAGCACCTGTAGCAGAAATTCGAGATAGCCGGTCAGCAGCAGGCTCTTTTCCCGCAGCGCCGGCATGCCCACCTCGTCGAAGAGGTCGAGGCTGGCCTTGTGCGCGGCAAAGCTGAAGATCTGGGCATTGCTGAGCTGCCAGCCGGCCGCGCCGCGCATCGGCACGAA
>JAGQXA010000453.1 GCA_020436865.1 Saprospiraceae bacterium
GCTCCGTTGCGGAAGCGGAAATCCGTACCGACGTGCCAGCCCACGCGGCCGTCTGTCGCTTCGTCGCTGGTGATCTCGGTATTCAGGGAGGATACGTTCAACCCTACTTTGGGGCTAAGGGAAAATTGACCGTAGCTGAGCTGAGCGATCAAGAGCAGGGGCAGAATCATTTTGGCGATGCGCATAATTCTTAGTTTTGGTTATCTGTTCTTCCAAACGAGTCGTTCGACGCCTCTGGTATCTGCCAACTACTAAGCTTTTCTTAAAATCATGGGTCTTCCTGGAGTTCGATCAGGGAAACCTCGATCTCCTTTGCCAGGGCCTTGAATTGCCCGGCCCAACTTCCGACTTCTCCGTGGATCAATTCGATGGTCCGGAGCGTCATTCGGATGGCTTCGATGAGCTGGTCTTCAGCGGCAAAAACCGCTGCCAGCTTTTGATGTTCGGTCGTAGTTCGGGCTTCGGCCACAATGGCGGCCACCTGCTCGTTGGCGGCCCTGGCTACCTCGAAATTTTGAAAGGTCGCCTGAAAATCTTCGGTCTTTTGGGCCAGGCTACTCAGGTCGTTCGCAATCAGTCGCAGCAGGTCGAGGCACTGGGGTTGTCGCATCGAGGGGCGGGGCAGGTCGAGGTAGTACACCACTTTCCGGAACGTTGCGATCAGCCGCTCGTTTGCGGCCCGCAATTCCGGGAGCCGGTTGTTCACCTGGACGAGGAAGATCTGAAACCGCCGGCTGTTCTTGCTGGCAAGCGCCTGGTAGTGGGCGACCGCTTCCCGGTATAGCGCTTCTTCCTCGGGAAATCTGGCCTTTTGAAACAGCTCTCCGGCTTGTACGAACAACTCGCCGAATTGTTGGAAGAATTGAGCGAGTTGCAGATACTGTTCGCGGAAGGGCTCCTTGGCCCGGCGGACCTCCTCCATTTGCAACGGTAGGAAATCCTGACATTCCAGTGCGTGCAGATCGGCTCCCAGTTCGAGGAAGTCGTCGGGTTCCACCGGGGCTTGCTGCAGGTCTTCTTCCGTCAGGCGGTCGATCAAGGCCAGTAACTTATCGGTCAGGCGACTGTGCAATACCGAGTGTGCTTCTTCTCCGATCAGGTTGCTGCGAAAGCTCTTTTCGCCCTTGAGGAAGCGGCTCTTCAGCAGGATCAACTCGTTGAAGGCCTGCGATCGATCGTTCAGCTGATCTTCCAACTCCTCGATGGCCTTGGCCAGGTTGGTTCCCGCCAGTTCCTTGAGGGTTCGTTGCAGGGATCGGTGGTCCATAATCAGGAGGGTTGTTTAAATCCGGAAAGTAGCTTCTCGCGGAGAGGGCGTTTTTCTGCCTCTGATAGAAAAGCTGCCTCCAGCGCATAGAGGTTACATCGCAGGAATTCGGCGGCGGTCCACCCGAAGACCTCCACGAGTTTTCCATATTCGCGTGTGAGATCGACATCGGATATCGTACGGCCGTCGGTGTTGATGCTCAGCGACACGCCGGCTGCGTACAGGCGGCCGATGGAATGATCGCACATCTGCCGGAACACTTTCGTCTGCAAATTGCTGGTCGGGCAAACTTCCAGATGTATCTGTCGCCGGGCCAGATGTTCGACGAGTGCCGGATCTTCTACCGAGCGCACGCCGTGACCGATGCGTTGCGGGTGGAAATGCTCGAGGGTTTCCCAAACGCTGTCGGCGCCACAGGCTTCACCGGCATGGGCCGTGCAGGGGATGCCGTGTCGCTGGGCGTATTGAAAAGCGGCGAGATGGGCATCGATCGGATACCCGGCCTCGTCGGCGGCTATGTCGAAGCCTACGACCAGGCCGGTCCTGAACTGTTCGACCAACTCCACCGTTTGCAGGCTTTGCCGGGCATTGTAGTGCCGGAGCGTACAGAGGATGACCCGGACCTCAATGCCGGTTTCGCGAATGCCGCGTTGAACGGCTCTTTCGACGCTCCTTACCACCTCTTCCACAGATAGGCCCTCTCGGGTGTGTTCGAGCGGCGCAAAGCGAATCTCCGCATAAAGGATCGAATCGCGCGCCAGTTGCTCGAAAAGATCGAGGGTCACGGCTTCCAGCGCCTCTTCACTTTGCATCAACTGAATGGCCGGAATAGCGCGTTTGATATATTCCGAAAGGTCCAGGCAGTTGACCGGAGCTACGAAGGAATTCCGGTATTCCTCGAAACTGATGGCCGGATCCAGCCGTTTGACCACCTCAAAACTCAGCGAGCAATCGAGGTGCAAATGCAATTCTATCTTCGGCAATCCAGCGAGGTCCATCGCCGGCCAAATTACGACATCTGGGGGTAGCTTTGCAGGGCTGATCGAAAAAAATCAGCGCTCTCTGCGTTTTAGGCCGGCCAACGGGAGAAGGGCAACTGCAATAACACCTAGCCACCACCAGCGGAACGGCATTTTCCCGTCTTGCGGGTTTGTGCCGGGAGTAGCCGAGCGAGCCGGGGGTGGAACGGTAAGGTCGGCGAGCACTTCACGTCTTCCGTCGAGGCCGAGCCGCAGGATGCGGGGTCCGAGATGCTCTTTCTCATAGCCGACTTCCATCACAAAGGTCACTCCCTCCTGGAAGACCAGGTTGACGGGATACCAGGGAGATTCCGACTGATAGAAAGTGGTCGTTCTTCCCATTTCGTCGACTTCCAGGATCTGCCTGCCTGCCGATTCGGCCACGAATATTTTCCCTGTTTCTTGACAATTGATCCCGTAGAAGAGGTGAAAGCGGGTTTCGGGAAAGGGCGGGTCGCTGGGAGCGGTCGGGATCAGTTTTGTGGCGATCGTGTCTAGTCCGCCGGCCGGCGTCCAGCGCAACAACGAACCTTGTTGCAGGTCCTTATCGGTGATCCATAAGCCCCCGTCCGGATCACTGCAAAGAGTGTTGATCCTTTCGAAGCGGTGTTCGAACAGCAGTTCGGTCGGTCCATCGAACGACTTGCGGAATACCTGATTACCGATCGTGAACAGCACGCTTTGCGAGCCGTCGGCAGCGATGCTCGAGCCGTAGAATTCGTCCCAGTCGTCGGTAAACACCAGGGTGTCGAGCGCTTCAGTGTTCGGATCGTAACGTAGCAGGTAGTTGTGACCTTCACCTTCGATCTCGCCTGTGCGCCAGATGGCCTGAGCCAGCCACAGACGGCCATCGGCCGCGAGGAAAAGGTCGTGGCTGTGGAACTGCGTCAGTACGGGCGTCACCTTTCCATGGCGATCGAGTTTCCAGAGCGTTCCATCGCCGTGATGCAGCACGTCGACGAAATAGAGATCTCCCGACGGCGTGATCGCCAGTCCCCAGGAAGGATGGGCGCCGGCGAAAAAGGGCAAAAGCAGCAAAAAGAGGACAAGAACAGGCGTTTTCATCGAGCATTTACCGGGAAAGAGCCGGTTTGAGGAGGAAGGTTGCACCTATAGCTGCCCCAGAGCCTTCTCCATCAGCCGGTTGAATTCGTCTGGTTTCTCGACCATGGGGAAGTGACCCACGCCGCTGATCGTAAAGAGTTCGTATCCTTGCGGGCAGTATTGCTGCAGTCCGGCAGTGTCGGTAGGGGTATAATCGCTGTTGATCAGCAGAAGTTTGTGCTTCAGCCCGCCGATCATGGTCGTTTCCTTGACGCCATAATCAAAGACCGAGCGAAA
>JAGQXA010000454.1 GCA_020436865.1 Saprospiraceae bacterium
ATCGAACAGGTCGAAGTCATTCTCGGTCCGAACGCTACCTTGTACGGCCCGAACGCACACAACGGCTTGCTCAACATTATTACCAAGGACCCGCGCACTTCGGCAGGCACGACCTTCGGCCTGTCCGGAGGCGCTACGGGCGACGGCGATCCGTACTATTCCTTCCGCGCCCGGCACGCCCAGGTGGTCAGCGATCAGTTCGCTTTTAAGGTCGTCGGAGAATATACAGCCGGCACCGAGTTCGAGTATTCCGACTCGGTATTTGTCGACCGGCGGGATAAGGACGGTAACCTGATCGGCTCGGCCGAATACCAGGGCGCCGATGGCGTTAAGGAAGGCTGGCCGGAACTCGAGCTGGATCCTGATGTGGATTTCACCCGTCTGGAAGCCGGACTTTACTTTACTCCGGCTACGGATTTCGACATCATTGTGAACGGCGGTTACAGCAACAGCAATTATCTGTCGCCCACCAACGTCGGTCGTAACCAGATCAAGGATTGGCAAGTCTATTACGGCCAATTGCGACTCGACTACAAGAACTTCTTTGCGCAGTTTTACTACACCGGTAGTCAGACCGATAGCACCTACGCGATCGACGAACGCACCAAGCGCTATTACACCGGCATCGATCTGCTCGGGATGAGCGACGCCGATGCCCGGGGCGATTTCTCCTACAGCAGCGGCGCTTTGTTCCAGGACGACTCCAAGCGCCTCAACGCCGAGATCCAGTACAACGAGACCTTCGGCGGCCTCGAACTGATCGCCGGTGGCCAGTGGCAGCGCGATATGGCCAACAGCCTCGGATCTTACCTCATCGAACAAGACGAGAACGACTTCTACGACGGCACTAATATCGTCGTCAACCAGTATGGCGGTTATCTCCATCTGACCTACAACTTCGGGCGTGGGTGGAAGGCCCTGGCCGCTTCCCGTTTCGACTACCACGACGTCTACGAGTTCAACTTCGTGCCTAAGCTCGGCCTGCTCAAGATCGCCGACTGGGGTACGGTTCGCCTGACCTACGGACAGGGCATCGCTTCGCCGACCATCCTGAATATGTTCGGCAAGCTCTTCGGTGGCCTTATCCTCGGTAACGCCGAAGGCTTCGTGCTGCAAGATGGCAGCATGCGCGAAAAGCAAACCGTCGAAAAACTCCAAACTTTCGAACTGGGCTACCGCGGCCAGGTGATCAAGAATAAGCTTTTCCTCGATGCCAATGCCTACTACAATATTTCCAAGGACTTCCTGAGCCCGCTGGCCACCATTGGGTTTGTCGACACCTGGGGTACCGATGTGCCGGTCGAGGCCCTGCAGTCCGATGTGATCTTCGGAGCTTTCGGGGGTCTGGTGCTGTCGTATGTGAACTTCGGACAGGTCAATACCTATGGTTTCGATCTGGGCGCCACCTACTACTTTACGCCGGCCCTGAGCGGTACGCTGAACTACTCGTACTTCGACTGGTCGGTCGACGAGAATGATCTCGAGAACGATTTCGACGGCAACGGCACGGTCAATTTCCTCGACGTGCTGGTCAACGCGCCGACCCACAAGCTGGGCGTGGGCCTCAACTACAGCGGCGAAGGCAAGTTCTATGGCGGGATCTTCGGCCGTTGGGTACAAGCCTACGACTACTTTTCGAGCTTCCAGATCGCCTCGAAGTCGTATCCGTTCCCGGAATACTCGTGGCGGGGATTCCCGATCACCGAAGGCGCCCGGAGTGCCGACACCTTTAACTATGGCCCTCTCGGCGGCTTTTTTACGGTCGATCTGAACCTCGGTTACCGGATCAATGATATCTTTACCGTGGGCGTCGCCGCCGTCAACCTGACCAATCAGGAACTGCGCGAATTTACGGCCTCGGCGCCGACCCGCGGCCTGTACACGCTCGAAGTGCTGGTGAATCTGCCGGCCATCGGTAATAAGTAAAGGCGAATAGATCGTCTCGCCGCAGCGGGGAGCAGGAGCGCAGAGCATTTTCTTGCCGGCGCTGCTCACGCCCGCTGCGGTGAGATGAACTCTTCGGCATGGCCTCAGGAAAGGCCCTGCTCCGCGGCCCTTTGTGGTGAACCTAGACAAACTACCCATGCGCAACGCCATTATTGCCGGCATCGGCGCTTATGCCCCCGAACGGGTCGTACCCAATACTTACTTTAACGAATTGCTGGGCGAAGACGTCGACAACTGGCTTCGGGAAAATGTGCAGATCTACGAACGCCGTTGGTGTGCGCCCGACGAGAGTACTGCCGACCTGTGTGAGCGGGCGGCCCGGCTGGCATTGGAGCGGGCGGACTTACCGGCAGACGCCTTGGATTTGATCATCGTCGCTACCGATACTCCCGAGTTCATCTCGCCTTCGACCGCCTCCGTGCTGCAGGATCGGCTGGCAGCAAAGAACGCCGGCACTTTCGACGTCAATACGGCCTGTGCCGGCTTCGTGACCGCTCTCGACATCGGTTCGAAGTACCTGCGCGCCGATGAGCAATACCGCTACGTACTGGTCGTCGGCGCCTATGCGATGAGCAAGTACCTGAATCCAAAGGACAAAAAAACCGTGACCTTGTTTGCCGACGGCGCCGGAGCGGTCGTCCTGCAAGCCGCAGCAGAAGACCGCGGCGTGTTGGCCACCAAACTGGTTTCCGAAGGGCAGTACAACGAGTGGATGGGAATCTATGCGGGCGGCGCCCATAAGCCGGTCGACACAGGTGTGTTGGAGCGGCACGAGCACCAATTGCAGTTCGTCCGCAAGTTCCCCAAAGAACTCAACCCCGATATCTGGACCAGTATGGCACTCGATCTTTGCAGCCGGCTGGCCATCCTGCCCGAGGAGATAGCCCATTTCTTCATCACCCAGATCAATATCCACAGCATCTGGGAGACGATGGACCGCCTTGGGCTGCCGCGCGATCGGGCGCATACGGTCATGCACTATTACGGCTATACCGGCTCCGCCTGCATTCCGATGGCCTTGAACGATGCCTACGAAAAGGGAAAACTGCATCCCGGACAGTGGCTGTTTTTTATCGGTTCTGGCGGCGGATTGGCCTTTGCCGCCGCAGCCGTACGGTTCTAGTGGGTAATTAGTTAATTAGTTAATTGGTTAATTGGGGAATTGGGTTATTAGGGGCCAATCCCCCAATTAACCAATCCCCCAATTAACCAATCCCCCAATTAACCAATAAACCAATAAACATGACCTTAGCCCAAGACTGGTCGGCCCGCTGGGCACTCTACAGCCCGGATAAGGTGGCCGTGAAGGAGCACGAAACACAGCGTACGCTTACCTACCTGCAGCTCGATCGGTTGGGAAACCGCCTGGCCCATCATCTGACCGCCGAGTACGGGATAGATAAGGGCGACCGCGTAGCAGTGCTGGCAGAGAACTGTCTGGAGTATATCGTACTGTTTGCGGCAGCGCAAAAGACCGGGCTCATCCTGGTGCCGCTCAACTACCGGCTGGCGGCAGCCGAGATCGACTATCTGCTTGCCAATTCGCAGCCCAAGCTGGTGATCGGAGAAGGCAAATTCCAGGCGCAGCTAGACGGAGCGCCAACCTATCAGGAGGTGCCGCATCGCTGGACGATCGAAGGG
>JAGQXA010000455.1 GCA_020436865.1 Saprospiraceae bacterium
AGCAAACGCCAGGACGCCACCGGACTCCCGACATCACCGCCCCAATCCCCCAATAAACCAATTCCCCAATTAACCAATTCCCCAATTAACCAATTCCCCAAACCAGAAACCGGGCTCCGGAAGGTCCGGGCCCGGCACTGGGGGTTTTGCTACACGCCAAAGCGAATTTGGAATTTCGGGGTTTTGTCTGCTCAAGGGATTACCGCCCTGGGCGGGGTAGCTCGTTGGCTTTTGGGGTTGCTTTTCCCTGTAATCCCGGGCCGGAGCAAAAGGTTACCCCGGTTCCTGAATTTTTCGGTAAATTTAAGCCGGAGCGCTCCTGCGCAGCCGGCAATAGAAAAACCTACCCCTCTTATGGAAGGATCTTCCCATTCCGACTGGAAGTACATTCAAGGATTACTGGACAACGACCGCGTCATTCTGGAGAAGTGTTACGATCAATTCGAGAACAGCATCATTCAGTTTGCCCGCAGGAACAACGGCAATATCGAGGATGGCCGCGATCTCTTTCAGGAAGGATTGCTGGCCGTTCTGAAAATGGCCCAGCGCCCGAACTTTCAGCTGACCTCTTCTTTTTACGCGCTTCTCTTCGGCATCTGCCGGCGTATCTGGCTCAAACAACTGCGCAAAAGATATGGCCGCGAGGTAACCATTTCCGACGAAAATGAATATACCGATGAACAAGATGTCGAACGCACCCTTTTAGCAAGAGAGTTGAGCATGCTGGTTCGGAACAAGCTGCAGGAACTGACCGAACGCTGTCAGAAGATCCTGAACCTTTTCTATGAAGAAGAGCGAAAAATGCAGGAAATCGCCGAAGAAATGGAGTTTGCCAACGAGAATGTCGCCAAGAAGGAAAAATTCAAATGCAAGAAGCGGCTGATCGAACTCATCCAAAGCGACCCCACCTTCGACGAGTATTGACACCAAGACCGAACTGGAACGGCTGCCCTCTCGCTCCCCGACCCGGTACTGCCGGGGCTCGACACATCGATGAACATGGCCGATCCTAAACAAAAGACTTATGACCACCGACCGACACGAACGCATTGACCAATATCTGGATGGCGCCCTATCGGATGCCGAGCGGAAGCAGTTCGAATCCGACCTGCAATCGGATCCCGAACTTGCCAAACTGCTCGAACTGCACCGCGCCGTCGATAACGCCTTGTCCGACCGGCACGAAAAGGCCGTCGAACGCACCTTGCAGGATATTCGTCAGAACCGTCTGCAACGCAATTGGAGCCTCACGCTCTTCTTCCGTCAGCGACCGGCCCTGGCCGCCGCCGCTGCCATTGCGCTGTTGATCGTCGCGGGCTGGTTCCTCTGGAATCCGGGAGGTACGGCAGAGCCGAATAAACTTTTCACCCAGTACTTCGAGTCGGGCACCGCCGAGCTGACCCAGATGAGCGGCAATTCCGAGCAATTGCTGGTGGCCGGCGAGCAAGCCTACAACGGACAACGCTTTCACGAAGCCCTCGACCTGTTCGAAGAGTTTCTCCGCCTGCAAGCCGACCGCTCCGACGTCCGCCTGATGGCCGGCAAGGCCGCTCTGGCTTCGGGCGAGTGGGAAAAAGCCGCCGGCCATTTCACCTTGCTCGAACAGGATCCGGCTTACCGGCAGGAAGGACGCTGGCAGAAGTCCCTGGCCCTGCTCGCCCAAGGCCAATACGAGGCCTGCCGGGAGTTGCTGCGACAGGTAGAAGGCCGACGCGCCGAAAAGGCGGCAGAACTGCTCGAACAACTGGATAATCTGCGATGATGATCGCTTTGGCGCGTTTGCGACAGGAATGCGCCGGTATTTTTTGCATCTTTATGCGATGTTTGCAGTCTTTAAGTCTGTTTGTTCCTGATCCATACCACAAAACATTGTATAAAGTTATGAAAAGAATTACCACAGCACTCCTTCTGTCGCTGCCGTTCACCTTCCTCTGGGGGCAGGCGGAAGAAGCCCGCCTTCTCAGCCACTGGGCCGACGAAACCATCCCGGCCACCTCCTGGCTCAACAGCCGCTACAACGAAGTCTGGGGGCTCACGCAGAACGGACTGGAAATTGCCGTGATCGGCTCCACCATGGGGGTACACTTCATCGACGTGACCGACCCGGAGAATCCGAATGAACTGAAGAGCGCTTTCGTGCAAGGCAATGCCACGGGCGCCAATCTGGTGCACCGCGATTATCACGACTATGGCGGTTATCTGTATACCGTTGCCGACGAAGGCTTCAGCACCCTCCAGATCATCGACCTGAGCAACCTGCCGGATACGGCCATGCTGGTGTATAACTCCGACGAACTGCTGCGCCGGTCGCACAACATCTTTATCGACAGCACCAGTGCCCGCCTCTATGCCTGCGGCGTATCGGCCCAGGGCGGCAATCCGAGTCTGCGCATCCTTTCGCTCGACGATCCGGTAAACCCGACCATCCTGGCCAGCTATCCCAATGGCACGCTATCGCTGCCCTATGTGCACGATTGCTATGTGCGCCACGATACGGCCTATCTGAATTGCGGGAATTCCGGCTTCTTTGTGGTCGACTTCACCGATCCGCTCAACCCAAACCTGCTGGGCACCATGACCACCTATCCGCAGGAAGGCTATAACCACTCGGGTTGGCTACATGAAACCCTGCCGATCTACTACCTGGCCGACGAAACGCATGGCATGGACCTCAAAGCGGTGGATGTGTCGGATTTCGCCGACATCAAGGTCGTGAGCACTTTCGACACGGGTTCGGAGATCCCCACCTCCATTCCGCATAACCTCATCGTTCGCGACAACTACCTCTATGTGTCCTACTACTACGAAGGACTGCAGGTTTACGATCTCACCGATCCCGCCAACCCGGTACGAGTGGCCTACTACGATACCTACCCGGGTGAAGACGAAGACTTCTACGCCGGCGCCTGGGGCGTGTACCCGTTCCTGCCTTCCGGCAATATCCTCATTTCGGATATGCAGGGCGGACTCTTCGTCATCGAAAGTATGGAGTCGCTGTTCACCGGCGCCCGGGAAACAGCGGCCTTTACCGGAGATCTCCGCCTGTTCCCGCAGCCGGCCTCCGGCCTGGTGAACATTTCGATCGAACTGGAAACGGCCTTGCACGATGCCCGCCTACAAGTCCTCGACCTTAACGGACGCGTATTGCGGCAGCAAAGCCTCGGCGATCTGAATGCCGGGCGCCACGGCTTCGAATGGACGATTCCGGGGCAGTGGGCCGACGGCTACTACCTCCTGCAACTACAGAGCCGCGAACAGGCGGTCACCAAAAAGCTCGTGCTGCAGCGCTGACCCGCACTTCCGCAGGAACGGCAAAAAGGCACAAAGTGGACTACTTTGTGCCTTTTTCACTTAATTTGCACTGCGCGAACCCAATCTGCGTTCTGCATCCATGAAGCACCCCGTACTCCACATAGCGCTTGTTCTGGCTACGCTGACGGCCCGGCCGGTCGTAGCTCAACAGGGTCCGCCACCGGGAGTGGGATCCGGAGACATCACTTTCCAGCCCGACAGCAATGCGACCGATCCGTCGATCGATACGTCCGACATCTATGTGCTGTACGCCGAACTCCCGGAACAGGAGTACGACTTTCCCGATACCCTGCTGGGGCGCGACATCACCCAATACGATCCGATCCGCCTCGGGCCGTTCGACCGGGGGCATCTGGGGAATCTGGGCTCGCCCTCCTACCGGCTGATCTTCACGCCGGGAAATCCGACCATGGGATTCCATTTGGGGTACGACGGATTCGACCTCTATCGCGTCTATGCCGACCAACTGGCTTTCTATCGCCTGCAGCAGGCAATGACGAAGGCCTACTTCTCACAAGGTCCGACGCAGGAAAACACCTATTTCCAGCTGCAGTTCGGCCGCAGTTTTGCCAACCAGACCCAATTGGCCCTCGACTACCGGCGGATCAATAACGAAGGCGCGCTCTTCCACCAGCGCGCCCTCGACAACGCGCTGGCGGTCGGGCTCCGGCACGAATCGGCCGGAAAGCGTTATCAGTTTTTCGCCACCTTCGCCACCAACTCGACCGAACTGCAGGAAAACGGAGGCATCACTGCCGAACCGACCAACAGCCAGGGGCAGGTCATTCTCGTTTCGCCGCTAACCATTTCGGTCGAATTGGAGTCGCCCGAAACCCGGTATGCCACCCGCGAACTCCTATGGACCCATTACCTGAACCTGCGCACCGCCCAGGACACGACCGGGGAGAACCGGCGGGCCCTGACCGTCGGACACCGGCTGAACTACCGCACTGACGTGTACAAGTTCTACGACGATCAGCCGGCAGCCGATTCCTCCTTCTATGGGAACTTCCAGGTCGACTCGCGCGGAATACGTCACTACGTCGAACATCGCCGGCTCGAAAATCGATTCGAGCTGAAAACGTTCACCATGGCCCCTACCGATTCTACGGGCGTTCGGCGTCCGCGCGACCTGTTGTCGGTCGGGCTCTTGCATCAGTGGCATTGGTTGCAACAAGAACCGGTCGACAGTACTTTTCAAGCCGTTTTCCTGACCGGACGAATGATCCTGCAACCGGTGCCGCGCGTGCGACTGGAAGCCTATGCCCACTATGGCGTGCTCGGCAACCTGGGCGACTACCGGCTCGAAGGAAAACTGTGGCTCGACCTGAAAAAGGTCGGACAATGGCGTTTCCAGGCCATCAGCCAGTTGCAATCGCCGTCTTTGCTCGAGCAAAGGCTCTACCTCACCCAGGAACTCTTCTGGGAAAACGACTTCAAAAAAACACTGGAGACCACCCTGGCAGCGGCCCTCTTGCTGCCGGATTGGGGGATCGAGGTGGAGGGTCGCTACAATCTGATCGCCAATTACCTGTATTTCGACAGTCTGGGAGTGGCCCGTCAAAGCGGTACGGCGATCAGCATTCCTCAGCTGGTTGCCCGGGCGCAACTGCATCTCGGCGTCCTGCATTTCGAAAACGAGCTAACGCTGCAGCGCCCGAGCGGCGATCTCCTGCGCCTGCCGTCGCTGTACTCCCGGCACAGCCTTTATCTGGAGGGGCGCATCTTCAGGCAGGTCATGCTGGCCCGGTTGGGTTTCGACCTTCGCCTGCATTCCGATTTTCTGCTGCCGGGCTATCAGCCGATCTTTAGCCAATACACCCTACAGGAGGAGCAGTCGACCGGTTGGCAGCCACTCGTCGATGCCTTTTTCGCCTTCAAAGTGAAGAAATTCCGCTTTTTCCTGCGGGTGGAGAACCTGGCCCCGCTGCTGACCACGCGGTACTATTACCTCGCCGCCGGATATCCGATCGCTCAAACGGGCGTGCGTTTCGGCCTCTCCTGGCAGTTTGTCGATTGAGCGCGTCAGAGCTCGTAGTTGGGCTTCAGGCGGGACGAATGATCGCCGGCATAGAATTCGTCGATGATCTGGATCACCTCTTCGGCCTCGTCGACGATTGGCAACAGATCGAGGTCTTCCGGACTGACATTCCGGTATTCGGCCAGCATGACATCGCGGATCCAGTCTTTCAGTCCGCTCCAGAACTTGGAGCCGACCAGCACGACCGGCACT
>JAGQXA010000456.1 GCA_020436865.1 Saprospiraceae bacterium
ACCTCCCGGTCTGCGGCACGTCAGGACAGCGACCCGTTACCGGGCGCCTGCCCCTGGCGCTGGACTCAGCCCCTGCCGCGGTGGATAGCCGCGACCCGACCGACATCCTGCAACTTCCCCTGTTGGTGTCTCCACCTCAAGCCCGCTGTCCTTCGCGGGCTATGCCGATCCCGCCGCCTCAGCGGTCGCCCCTGGCAGCCTGGATCGCACACGATGGTTGCTTGCTTACTCAAACTCTCCCGGGGGAAAGTCCCCGCCGCGCTTACTTGCACGCCGGGTTTATACCCGTTGCCGGGCTTATGTAAAGACCGTAAGCGGCCTTATGCATACCTCCCCGGAGCCGGGCTCCGTAGAAGGGGACATACAAAGAAAAAAAGATCGATCGACGGCTCCGGGCCGGCCGTCACATCGCAGAAGTGAAGGTCAGCAAGAGCCCGGTAGGCCGAAGGATCGGTGCGGTAGTTCTACTCTTGCGGTCATGTCGTTCATTGGTTGGAATGGGAGGATAACGGCATCCGGAAAAAGATGGTTCCCGGCGGCCGAAAAAAAGTCGAACGGCTGCAACGAAATGGGGCCATCGCATTTGCGATGGCCCCACTGGTCGAATGGATGGTCGGTTTTCAGGCTTTCTCTTCGACCGGTTCCGGAAGTACCTCCAGCACCCAACCTTTCAATTCGTTGAGGAAGGTCTCCACCTGAAAGAGGAGCAGGTGCTCGTCTTGCAGGAACTGATCGATCCGGTATTGTCCGGCCGCTATGGCCTGCGGCTTGTTCTGTTGCGTGAAGTGTTCCTTTTGCGGAAAAAAGTACCAGATGAACAGTTGCCCGGACAGGCGCTGTTCAAAAGAGAGAATGGCATCGTTGGCATAGCCGAGCAACTCTTCGTCGAGCGGGAATATGTGTCGCAGGATCAAGCGGAGTTCGCGGGTCTTCGGTAAGGTGTCGTTGACTTCGAAATCGGCATCCCAGCCGATCTCATTGTGGAGGCGGGCGAAGGTATCTTTGGCCAGTTCTACCAGGCGATCCCAGCGCTCGTAATCCTTTTCCAGACGAAAACGGATCTGCTGCAAGCCTTTCCACTCTTGGCGGATGTTGTCTAATGGCGTATGCATAGGGCGAAACTTTGGTCAGGTAATGCCAAGAAATTAAGAATTCCCAACCGAAAGGGCAATGACAAAAATCACTGCCGGGCGTTCGTGGCGCTCTTCCTCAGGAAACGATCAACAGGATGCCGATGCCCAGCAAATACAGGGCGGTGAGCGACCACCACAACCGGCGGTCCTGCCGCCTGACGGCCCGGTGGTCGGCCGAAGTGTCGTGGGCCAGGGCGTTGCTCGCCAGCAAGACGCGCAGCATGATCAAACCGATCAACAGGTAGGACAGAAGGTAGATCTTGTCCATCAGCACCATATAGCCCACGTCGGGCAGGGCCGAGCTGTACGACTGCTGCAGAAAGACACAGCTCAGGAGCCCGCCGATCGGCAACGAAAAACGGGCGTCGACGTAGGTCGGCGCAATGAACAGCGCTCCGAGGCTGGCCATAATGACCACCAGCAGGGGCAGCATGAGCTTCAGCAGGAAGTAACTCGCGGGCCTCGTAATGGTCAGGCTGAAGGTAAAATTGCTGTAAGACGAACCCCGGTCTTGCGGATCGCCAAAACTGGTAGCGTAAAAGTTGGTATTGGCCTCCATCCGCGCGTCGGTGATCGCCCATCCGGGGATCATGAAATCAGGTCGCACCAGATGGGTCATGGTGTCGGGAACGTATACGAGCGAATCGGCGGTGAAATCGACATTCTCGATCCGGATCTCGAGCTGGTGGGCATCGAGGGGGAAGCGGGCCAGCTCGAAGGAGTGATAGAACCGCCCTTCGATGCGCATGCCGTTGTAGTAGGAGCCGTCGTCGAGCACCTGCGCTTCTTCGGTAAAGGGGGTGATCGTAAAGCCCCATTTTTCCAGGGCGTTGACGAACTCGATGTTCATCGGGTCGCGTTCGCCCTGCCAGCGGAACCACACGTAGAAGTCGGCGTAGAAGGAGTATTCGTTGACGTCGAGATCGTAGAGGTTCATCAGGTAGACGCCGGAATAAACGGGCTGGGCAGCGGAGCTGTCTGCTTGCGCGTGCAGGCTCGCAATAGGAGCGCACAGGAGGCCGACGATCGGGATCAGAAAACGCAATTGCCGCGGCATAGAATGGATTGTCGGATAAAGGTACTATCCGGCGGGAAGATCTTCTTTTCTGCGAGGTTTTTTTTAGCGATCGAATAGCCACAAAGCGATGCGGCCGCTGTTTCTCAGAGTTCGCTGGGCAGTTGCCCGAAGGCCTCCTTGAAGCTCTTGGTGAAGTACGACAGATTGCCGTAACCCACTTCCAGGGCAACTTCGGAGACGTTGCCGGCGCCTTGCTCGAGCAATTCCTTGGCACGCGTCAGCCGGAAGTTGCGGATCAGTTCGTTCGGACTCTTGTCGGTCAGCGACTTGAGCTTGCGGTGCAGTTGGCTGCGGCTGAAGGCCACGGCTTCTGCCAGTTCGGTGACGGAAAACTGCTCGTTGCCCAGGTTGGCTTCGATCGTTTCCTTCACTTTTTCCAGGAAACGTTGGTCGACCGAGGTCACAGCCACGGCGGAGGGGCGCAAAACCAGCTCGCCCCCGAACTTTTCCCGCAGTTGCCGTCGCTGTTCGATCAGGTTTCGCACGCGTACCCGGAGTTCCTTCTCGTCGAAGGGCTTGGTAAGGTAATCGTCGGCTCCGGTTTCCAGCCCGGCAACCTTATGTTCCTGACCGGCCTTCGCCGTAAGCAATACGACCGGTATGTGACTGGTGCGCTCGTCCTCCTTGAGCGTCCGGCAGAGTTCGAAGCCGTCCATTTCCGGCATCATGACGTCGGAGATCAGCAGGTCGGGCGTTCGTTCGATGGCCTGCTCCAAGCCCTCCCGGCCATTGTGGGCCGTCAGGATGCGATAGCTGTCCTGCAGGATCTGGGAGATGAACTGGCGCAGGTCCGGATTGTCTTCGGCGATCAACAGCAGGGGCCGTTCGTCGGCTTCTTCGAATGGCGGCGAGACCGGTGTAGGGCTCTCCTGCGGTTCTTCTGCCGGAATGGCCCTCGCGATAGCGGCCGGGGGGGCTTCTTCGCTTTGCAGCAGCTCCGTTTCGGAAAAATCCTCGCGGCGGTAGGGCAACAGCAGGTGCAGGGAGGTACCCACGCCCACTTCGCTTTCCACGCTGATCTTCCCGCCTTGCACGGCCACCAGTTCGCGCACCAGCGCCAAACCGATACCGGTGCCGCCCGCTTCCGAGCCTTCCACCTGATAGAAGCGGTCGAATATCCGGTCGATCTCGCCGGGGGCAATGCCTTTTCCAGAGTCGGTCACGCTCAACTGCAGACCCTCCGGCGCTACGGCGGCCACCACCCGGACCGAGCCGCCCTCGGGCGTGAACTTGAAGGCGTTGGACAGCAGATTGACCAGGATCTTTTCCCATTTGTCGGGATCGAACCAGGCCTCTTCCAGCTCTTCCGGGAACGAGGCGGCGAAGTCGATCCCCTTTCGCTCGGCTAGGCTCTCGAACGAGAATACAACGGCCCGGAGAAAGGGGAGAAGGGGGCCGCGGCGGACCTGCAATTGCATCTTGCCGCTTTCCAGTTTCGAGAGATCGAGCAGTTGGTCGACCAGATTCTGCAAACGCAGGGTATTGCGCCGGATCATCTGCAGATTGCTGGTCCGAACCGGCGTCTCGTCGGCCGCTACGCCCTTCAGCGCCTGTTCGACCGGGCCCTGGATCAGCGTCAGGGGGGTGCGGAACTCGTGGCTGATGTTGGCGAAGAAGTTGGATTTCAGGCGGTCGAGCTGCCGGAGTTGTTCGGCTTCCAGGCGCTCGATCTCCAGGGCCAGCTCGGCTTCTTTACGCTGCAGGCGCTGGCGGTACCGAAAGAACTGGAACGATCCGCCCAGCAACAGCAAGGCAACTACGGCTGCGATCAGGAAGTTCTTTTGGGTGTTTTTCTGTTGGGCGATAATGAGCTGTTGTTGAGCTAGTTGCGCTTCCTTTTGCTCCGTGTCGTATTGGGTTTCCAGTTCCGCCATTTTGCGCATATTTTCCTGTCGGACGAGCGTATCCCTGATCTCGAAGGCGCGCTGCATGGCCTCGTAGGCCTGTGCGAAGGCGCCGGCGCCGGCATGGGCGTTGGCCACGTTCCAGACGGCCTTTCCTTCCAGGGCCAGAAATTTGTTCTCCTGGGCGAAGGCGACGACCTTCCCGGCGAGTTCCAGCGAACGCTGTGGATTGCCTTCCCGGCTTTCGATCTCAGCCAGGTTGTTATAGATCTGGTGTTCGACGAGTTCGTTGCCGACGGAAGTGGCCAGTTGCAGGCTCTTTTCCAGATAAGTCCGGGCGGCAGAGAGATCGCCCATCTGTTTGTAGGCATAGCCCAGATTGTTGTACTGCGTACAGGCAAGTGCCGGGCGGTCGTAGCGCTCGGCCAGTTCGAGGGCCCGTTGTGCGTAGACGACGGCCGAGTCGTAGCGCTCCATGTTCAGGAAGAGGTCTCCCAATTGGCCATAGGAGTAGAAGAGCTTGAGGGTATCGGGCAGCTGCGAGCGAATGGCGATGGCCTTGTTGAAGTAGTCGCGGGCCTTTTGGTACTGGAACTGGTAAGAATACAGGTCGCCCATTTCGTTGTAGCAGGCGGCGAGATGGTCCTGGTTGCCAGACTGCTCCGCCAGTTCGATCGAACGCAGCAGAACGTCCATCGCCTGGGCGGAGCGATCCATGCTGGAGTACAAGGTGGAGATCTCCCGCAGCGTGAGCATGATGTTCCCGGTGTCTTTGGTGCTTTCCCAGATCTCCATTTGCCGGAACTTGTACTCCAGCGCATCTTCCGGCGAACCGCCTTCGCTATGGGCCATCGAATAGAGGTCGTAGGCCAGCCCCAGTTGTTTCTCTAGCGAATGCTTTCGCGAAAGCCTCTCTAAGCGCTCGGCGTAGGCGAAGGTGGAATCGAGGTTATGAAATTGGCTGAAAAAGCCGATCTGGTAGAGGAGATCTGCCTGCGCCAGCGGATCCTTCCGCCCGGCTAGCAGCTGTTTTAGGCTGTCGAGTTCCAGGGTTTGGGCCGGCGCTGCGGCCGTTGTCAGGCAGAGGAGGAATAAGACGATCCAGGCGAGGTCGCTTATCGGGCGGCAGCGGAAACTATTTTGATCGGGGAAAACCATTTCAGCGCATAGTTTAGGGCTGCCCCAAATTTAGCACAAATGTCCTTATTTCCCCCCTCCGGACAGCTTTAGGCCCTCGGCGGCCGACTCGCTGCCGGGGTAGATCAGCAGGGCCTTCTGAAACAAGGTGTAGGCCCGGCTGCGGTTGCCGCTCTGGTAGTTGATCCAGGCGAACAGCACGACCGAGTCGTAGTCGAAAGGGTAGAGGTTGACGACCTTCTCGACGTGCTTATAGGCGTTTTCGTAATCCTGGCGATTGTAGGCAGCCTGCCCGATCCGGAAATGGGCCATCGGATTGTTCGGATCGATCCGTAGGATCTCTTCCGCGGTTTTTTCGACCTCGGTCCAGTTGCCGAGGGCCACGGTGGGCAGCAGGTATCCGAGTTTCGGCTCGACGGCATAGGGCAACAGGCTTTTCGCCCGGCGGTAATAAGATTGGGCCCGGGGATAGTCGCCTTGCAGGTAGTATAGCCAGCCCAGGCGCAGATTGAGCTCGTAGGAATCGTCGGCATAAACGGCTTGCAAAGCGTCGATGGCTTCCGTGTAGAGGCCCAGCGCCTCCTGCGTATAGCTGTCGCTAAAAGCCTGGAGCAGCGGGTTTTCAATTTGTGAGAACGAAGCATGCGCCGGTAAGAGGAAAAGGACGAGCAGCAAGGGCGTTTTCATGTTATCGAAGGTTGATGAGTGATCCGATCGTCAGCGAATAGTGGCGGTAGGTCTCTAAGGTCGCCCATCGCTCTTTCTCTTCGAGCTGCAAGGAGAGGAAAACGGGGTGGCGGCCCCGGATCCAATGGGCCAGCGTCAGCCCGGCGCGGCTTTTGAGTTCGTCGGGGATGTTGTAGACCACCGTGCCGAGGGCTTCCTGAAAGTAGTTGATCCTGCCGATGTCTGCCCGGCCTTCCAGCCAGGTGTTGGGGGCGATGCGGCCGCCGAGGAGAAAGGTGGTGAGGTGTTGCAGCTCGCCGCTGCCGGTCTCTTCCTTCAGGATGCAGCTTCCGTGAACGTACAGGTCGGTATTGTACAAAGGGTAGTAGGTAAGATCGAAGCCCAGTTGCCGCTGGTAGGTATCGTGGAAATTGGAATGCCCCAGGCCGGCCTTCAGTTGCAAGGCAGGCAGTTGCTTGCTCAGGTAGCCGAAGTAGTACTGTTCTTCGAAGTCGTGGTCTTCGCTCTGCACCCAGGCATAGTTGAAGGTGAAGCCCGCCTGCCATCCGCGCTTCAGCTGTAGCTGAGCGTTGAGGCGATAGAACTGCTGGTCGAAATGGTAAGGGCGTTCTTCGGTGGCCACGACCGGTGGGCCGTTCCCATTGCCTGGCGGCTCTTCCGTGACGATCGTTTCCACGAAATGCTGCCGCAGGCATTCGTAGGTATGCGAAAAGGTCAGACGCCGGCCGAGGCTGTGGCGAATGCCGAGGGAATAGTCCTCCAGATTGCCCACTTCCGTGCGGCCGTCGCTCCATTTGTAGGTGGCGTTAGCGAACAGATCGAGCGTTCCGCTATGCGGCTGCCGACCTTCTTTTACCGGAAAGGCATCGGCAAACAGGCGGGCCTCATCGGCCCGGCCGGCGTAGAGCAAGCTGTAGTAGAGGTATTCGCCGGCCACCGGGTCGTCGGTGTTGTGGCGCAGGGCCCGGTAGAACTGCGGAATGGCCCGCTGCGGCCGCTTGGTCTCGAAATAGGCAATCCCCAGACGCATGCGCAGGTAGTAGTAGTCGAAGCCCTCCTGCAGGGCTTCCCGTGCCAGGGGCGCCAGTTGATCCCAGCGGGCCTGCTGATAGAGCGACAGCGTGCTGTCTTCGTAAAAGGTAAAATCGCGCTCGGATTGTCCGGCCAGGCTGCCGAGCCAGATCAGGAGGAACAGGGTGGATAACGACAGCTTTTTCATGCTTCTTGCGGAATTTCGGCCGCCGCTGCCGTCGACTGATCCACGAGGGGTAGCGCTTCGACGTAGACGGTTTGCCGGCCGTCTTGTATTTCAAATCGGGTGATCTGTCCATGGGCGAGGCGGCTACGGTAGCGAAATACCGGGGTTTTCCGACCGAAGCTGTGGCGGGTCACGGTCGAATGGAGTTCCACCTCTTCCACCTTCAGCTGAGCCCTGGTCGGCTGATATTCTACGCTAAAGGAGGCCTTCAGGAATTGGTAGAAGGGCGCCAGCAGGTCTTGCAGCCAACGCCAGGGCATGCGAGGCAGGTAATCGATCGGCAACGGGTCGGTAATGCGCAGGCCTTCCTGGTATGCCAGCGATACCTTGTAATGCGCGAGGAAAAAGTGGTACAGCAAGGCCTCCTTGCTGCCGAGGTAGCCGGTGAAGTAGAAGGTGGCGCCGTCGTTGCGGAAATAAGCCAGGGCGCCGCTATC
>JAGQXA010000457.1 GCA_020436865.1 Saprospiraceae bacterium
GGCATCGCCGCCATTCGACCATTGGTATTGGAACGGCGGAGCGCCCACGATCGCCTCCACGCAGATCTGCCCGTCGGCCGCGGCCGGGCACAACAGGTCCTGCTGCTGCAGCTCGAAGGTGGAAAAAAAGTTCTCGATCGTGATCGTATCCGAAATGGCGCATCCGTTCGCGTCGACAAACTCGTAGATGTACTCGCCCGGATCGGCAATGCCTGTTTCCACATAAAGCGGGTCGAAGATCACCGAGCCGGTCTGATACGGCCCGACCCCACCCGACAGCTCGATCTCCACCGTCGCCGTTCCGGCGGTATCGCAAAGCACCGGACTCGAGTTCGCCATCGTCGCCAGCGGCGCGGGTTCGGTCAGGCTAAGCGTATCGAACAGCTGACAGCCATTGGCGTCGGTGGCGATATAGGAATAGGTTCCGGCGCCGATCGGGCCCGGATCGGGTCCGGACGCTCCGGTATCCCACTGCAGGTCGTAGGCCGGTACGCCCCCACTCAGGGCCACCACCAGGCTACCGTCGGTCGCTCCGGCGCAACTCACGCCAAATCCCTGGTAGTCGGAAGCCGTCACGGCAGCCGCCAGAACCGGCGGCTCGAACAGTTCGATACTGGCATCGGCCGTACAGCCGTTGGCATCGGTCAGCGTCACCACATAGACGCCGGCCAGTAGCCCGGTCTGCACCGGATCGGGGCTCAGTCCGCCCGACCATTCATAGACATACGGGGGCCAGTTTCCGTCGGCCGTCAGCGCCAGGGCGCCGTCGTTCAGGCCATCGCAACTGATCTCATAGCCATTGTAGTCGGTCGTGGCCGACAACTCCGCCGTGCTTTGCGTCGTCAGTACGGTAAAGGTGTCGACATAGTGGCAGCTTCCCCTCGTCAGGTCGAGATAGACCGTATCGAGATAGGCGCCGGAGGGAGGCATCGCCCCCGTGTACGCGTAGGTAGGGCTCTCCGCCAACGGATCGTCGAGCTGCCCGGCCGGAAACCAGAAGAAGTCGTACCCTTGCAACGAGGCTCCGCCGAGGCTGAGGGGCAATCCGGCACACACGCTGTCCTGGCCGCCAAAATCGACGTCCACGCCATAGGCCAGGTCGTCGGAAGCGGCCAGACAGGTACAATCGTTATTGGCCGGATCGACCACCGCCAGTAAGTTCCCACAGGCATAGGCCAGGTCGACCAACAGATCGATCTGGCCGGAAAGCGGCAGGGCCGGGTCCAGGGTCGTAGCCGACAGGATCTCGGCGTACAGCAAGGGCTCGCCGGGATCGACCTGGCCGTTCCCATTTTCATCGAAATAAAGATCGATCTGCAGATCGCCCGACACGGCCGGACCCGTCAGGTTCGTCAGGGTGTAGGTCACGCTGACCGACTCCTGCAGCAGATCGAACGGACTGCTCTCGATATCGGTCAACTCGATCGCCCACTCGCTGGCGACGGCCTCCAGTTCAAAAGCGGCCCCGGCTTCCAGAAACTGCAGTGCGCAAAAACCTTGCGGCGCCGTAGCGCAGGGCACGTCTCCTTTTGCCAACACCTCGAGGGCGAGCGGAAAAGTACCGCAACCCGCGCTCAAGGCCTCGAGTTCGAAGGTAAATACGATCGAATCGCCGATCGGAATGTTCGCCGGCATGGGCCACTCCAGCACCTGCTCGCCGTTCTCGAGAGTGGCGAGCGGGTCGGAAGCATTCGGGAAGTTCGAGATGCCCTGCGTGCTTCCGGCCACATAGGCGAAGCCCGGGTCGAAGCGCAGGCGGATGACCTCCGCGGCATTCGTCAGTTGGTCGCCGAGGTTGACGACCGTCACTTCCACCGCCTGCCCCCCTGCGCAATGCTGCAGGGTGTCTGCCCCCAGATCGAAGGCATAGTCGTTGAACGACTGCGGCACGCCCTGCACGTTGAGCGGTTGCGAAAAGAAGAGCGGGGTCAGTTCCAGGCTGTCGCAGATGTCGATCCACCCGGCCTGGTACGAGAAGATGCTGCCGGGAAAGAAATTACAGTCGGTCTCGATCTGAAAGCTGATCGTAAACTCATTCAAAGGACCGGCGTCGACCCCGGGCATGCCCTGTGGGCCGTAGGGCGGATTCAACGAGTCGATCTCCCACAGCAGAATGCCCCCCGGCTGTACGACCGGATCGGCAATGCCGATCGGCGGATCGTTTCCGAAGGCGATGGTCACCGAGCCCGGCGTCAGGAAGACGCCATTATCGATCGGCAGGTCGACCGTCAGAAACACATCGCTCGCCCACCCCTGCAGGGTGTTGATCACCTTGATCGAGTAATCGAGCGGCGAACAGAGGTCGACCGTGCCGCTCGGCGATGCCACCAAATTAGCCTGCAAGCCAGCCAATTGCGGCTGGATCTGCAGATTCTGGGCCAAGGCCGTCTGATCGCAGCCGAGCGGATCGGGCCCGGACGGATACCCGCCGCAGTCGTAGTCGAACGATACGGGAATGAACACCGGCTCGCAAACCGCGAATTCGGCCCGCAGTTCGAAGAGACGGCAGTCGTTGCCCTCTAGCACGCCGATCTGCGCCCAGTACTGATTCGGCCCTCCGGTCGGGAGGATGGGATAAGAAACCGGATTACCCGGGTCGGTCACTTCGACCAGCTCCAGAAACTGGATGTCGGGATCGGGCGACTGAAACAGCAGCCAGTTGAAGGGAATATCGCGGGGGTCGGCGCCAGGCTCGGTCACGTCGCATACTTCCAGCACCCAGGTCGCCGTATCGGAATTGCCGGCATAGATCGGGTTGGCCACCTGGAACAGGCGCTCGCCGATCTGATAATCGATGCTGCGCTGCAAGGTGCGCGTTTGCGCCAAATGGTCGGCAGCCGAGTAGAAGTACTTGGTGAGGAAGATCGTGCCCACGACCGTAGCTTCGGCGTCGGACATACAGTCGGGGAAGATCTGAAAGCTCAGTTCGTTCTTCGTGCGCGGCTGGATGACGTCGACGATCGGAAAGTCCGACCAATTGGCAAAGGTCAGCACGCTTTGCCCCATGCCGTTCACGTTGACGCCCGGGTCGCCGACGCCGACCGTCTGTTCGAGCACCGGACCGGAAGGCGCATTGCCCGTCCGGTACTCGTAGGTAATGCTCGAAGAGCCCGGCAGGTACGAATACCCGGCAGGAATATCGAAGCGCACGGAGTCCATCAAACTGTACGGCCGGAATTCCCAGGGGAAAAGATCGCTCAGGCTGCTGAGGTTGGTTCCCTGCTGAAGGTTCGAGCGAACCTCGATCGTATCGCAACCCAAAAGCGGAGCCTCCAGATCGAGCTCATAGCCGAAACCCGGATCGATCAGCCCGAGCGAATCGGTCACGCTGTTGCAACTCAGGTCGGCATTACCGAACTTGAAAAGAAAGTTGGCCTGAAAACCGGGCACCGGTATCATTTCTCCCGGCACGTTGGGCGACACCTGCACATACCAGCGCAGCACGATCTGGTCGCCCGCTGTGATCGACAGGCCGTCCAGGCAGCCGCCCGCTTCGAGCAGACCGGCCAGCGGAAAGCGGTGCAGATACACGCCGTTTTGGCTCGACACCTGGGCCGGACCGATGTCCGGACAAGTATAGGTCGCGTTGGTTTCGGCGTCGAAGAAATACAGCGTATCGGCCAGCTCGTTCAAAAAGGGATTGTTCACCCCGGCGTAATAGCTGAAGTGTAGGAAGGTCGAATCGAAGTTGCCGACCCCGTACACGTTACCGATGATCTCCATCATCAGGGTATCGTAGGGCATGGCGGTGGTCAGGGCCAGTCCTGGCGTCATCGGATCCACCTTTTGCGAAAGCGTTTCGTCGGTCCAGCCCAGACTCAGCCGTCGAACGAAAAAATCGGCGGCAGACACGCCCGCGGGAGGGGTCAGCACATCGTCTTCGCAGCCCACCAGAAAGGAATGGCTGTACGGACAATACAGCCGCACCGGTTCCGTGCAGGTCGCAGCCGAGCAGTAGTAATCGGCCCAAAAGATCAATTCCCCCGACTCGGGGAAGGAGGTCACCGACGAGCAAGGCAAGCCCGGCACCGGCACGTAACTCGTATCGCATTGCGCCACGAGTTGCATTTCGAGCAAATTGGCCGGACTGTCGCCGATCACCACCAGCGTATCGCCCATGATGGAAAAAGGCGCCGCCAGTCCGTTGAGCGTCGGTTGGAAACCCGGCGGTATCTCCAGAGTGGGCGGGATCAGGAGGTAAATGCGAATGGAATCGTCGGAGCAGGCAAAGCCTTTGATCTCGCGCGTCCACTCCAGCGCCACATCGATCACTTCACCTCCCACATAAGCCAGGGAGAGGTTGCTCGAAAAAAGCTCCGGCGTGATGCTGTAGGCGTAGGAATCGTCTTTCGGAAAGGACGAGAACGATTGCCCGCACTGATTCTCATACTCCAGTCGCATGCGGAAGGCCCGGTTGGTCAGTTCCGAAAAACAGGGGCCCGACGTACAAGCCGGATCCATGCTCACGGCCATCCACAGCCGCAGCGTATCGCCGTCGGCCAGATCGTCGAAGCGGCCGTCGCCATCCTGATCGCTCAGCCCGCCCGGCCCGTCGGGGTCGGCCGTCAACTGCCCCGGCTTGATCCCGTAGCCGGTAAAGGCGCTGGAAGTGTCTGGCGTCATGTTCTGACTGCCGATCGTGAAGTCGCTCAGACGCAGGCAGTTATTGCGGGCCGGCAGGTTGCCGCCGTTCAGTTGTGTAATTCCCGGCTCCAGGATGAGGTCGAAGACCGGAGCCCCGACATCGTCGTTGACCACCAACACTTCCACCCAGCCGTCTTCGCAGAGCCCGGCGAATTGCACATCCCCGAACTCCCATTTCAGATCGGGCAGGTCGGTCAGCACGGCCACCTGCGTATTGAGCGTGAAGGAGCCGCACACCTCCCCGTTACAGCCCCAGCCCACCTCGATCAGCCCTGCGCTGCCCTGGCAGCCGCTGATCTGCACTGTTTCTTCGAGAAAGATCACCTCGCCCTGTTCGAGTAGCTCATCGCCGTCGCCGACGGCGGCGAAATCGGCGCCCGTTAGTTGAATTTCCGTGACCGGGCCATTAGCCAGCACCGTTCCCGGTGAAACGCCCAGCACGCCGAGGCTGGGTCCGTGCTGATCGACGATCGTCAATTCGGTGATCGGGCCGAAGCCGGAGTTGACCAACAGGATAC
>JAGQXA010000458.1 GCA_020436865.1 Saprospiraceae bacterium
CCCTGGTGGTAAGGTCCTTCGTCGAGATTGACCTCTGCTTCGAAAAGTTCGAGTTCTTCGAGCGATTCAAAGTCGAACAGCAATTTTTCCCGGGAAAAGAGCATGGGCAGGTTTTTGGGCCCGCCGGAACTGTAACCCAGTTGCGCTTCCGCAAAGCCCTCCAGGATCACCCAACCGCCGGGTTTCAGGCAGCGCAGCAGGCGTCGGTGGAAGGCGGTGCGCTGGTCGGGCGGCATATGTGCGAACACAAGCCCGACCGCATCGAAATCGCCTTCGGTCAGGTCGGCCTCTTCCCAGGCGGCCTTTTGGTATTCGATCGACAGGCCGGAGCGTTGTGCCAGTTGCAGGGCTTTTTTGCGGCCTTCGATGCTCTGATCGAAGGCCGTCACTTCCCAACCCAGGCGCGCGGCGTACACGGCATTGCGCCCTTCGCCTTCGGCGGGCAGCAGCAGGCGACCGGCGGGCAGACGATCGATCTGTTCCTTGAAAAAGGCATTCGGCTCGATGCCGTAGGCATATTCTTCGGCGCCGAAGCGCTCGTCCCAGAATTCTTTCATAGGCAGTGATTACAGTTCGATCTTCCCGGCGATGTCGCGCGGGATGGCGCTTTTATGTACCATGATCCCGACGGTCTTCATGCGGAAATAGGCTTCCGACATGTAGAGGAAGCCCTCCAGGTCGCCGATCTTACCCCAGGAGTTCTTGATCTTGTAGTATTTCGTGCCGGCCTGGTCTTTCACGATGCCGACGATGTGCATGAGGTGATCGTCGGTGGTCGCGTAGCTTTCGAACTCCGCCTGGCGGTTGTTTTGGTCGACCGCGATCTCCTTGCCCGGCTGGTCGTAGAGATCTTCGCGCGACGGGTCGGCCGGCAGCAGGGCGATGCCTTCCTTAGGGGAAAAGTTCTTTTCGCTCACATCGCCGTCCCAGGCAATCGTATACCCCTGGGCAATGGCGTAGTCGACGATGGCCTGCAGCTCGTCGAGCGGCAGGTTGAAGTACGATTCGTTGCTGAAATTGTCAGGAATTTCAAGCACGAATTTTCCGTAGAAGGGATGATGGCTAAAGGAAGTGAGGCTGACGTAGTCGTCGGGGTTCAGGCCCAGCGATTGGGCGAACGACAGAGGCGTATAGGTCTTGCCCCGGTAACTGAACTCCTCGGGCCAGTCGCCCATATATGCATCGAGCACGGCCTCGTAGGCCACCTTCCAGTTGGGGCTGAGGCTGCGCCGTTTGGTCAATTTTTCGAGCATGCCTTCGAGGGCGGCCACCATTTCACTGTGGTCGAAGGGTTTAGAGGGATCTAGCTTGCCGCTGTATACCTCTTCCGGCACGATCCCATGGCGGGCGACGGTGCGCACGAAGTCGTGGTTGAGGCCACCTTCGCCGAAATTGGCCTTGCCCTGGCGCAAGACATAGTTCTGGCCCTTTTCGAGATAGATGTTCTTCACGACGTACATTTCCGAAAGATCGAACTGTCCTTTCCCGAGGCGCATGAGCTCTGACTCGAGGAAAGAGCAGGTCGAGAAACTCCAGCAGGTGCCGGTGCGTTCCTGGTTCTTGAC
>JAGQXA010000459.1 GCA_020436865.1 Saprospiraceae bacterium
CTTGATGATCACCGGCCGCTGCGGACGCATGTAATGCTTTTGAAACTCTTCCCGGGTAATGCCTTCCACCCGGTCAATCTTCAGGGAAAGATCAAGTGCCATAGCTACATATTTTTACTACCTGCGAAATTAGGGGGATTTGCCTTAGAGGAGGAGGAATTTTCCGATTTTTTTCCCCTTCCCGCGCTTTTCGATCGCACACAAAAAGGTCGGGGTCGGAGAGCCATCCTGCCCTCCGACCCCGACCGGATCTTCTGCAATAAGTCAGAAAAGTGACAGGCTAAGGCCCGGTGGTCTCGCCAGGAATCGAACCTGGATCTTAGGTTCCGGAGACCTACGTACTATCCGTTGTACTACGAGACCGAAAACAGGGAGATTGAAAGCGGGTGGAGAAAAGAGCAAAAAGAGTCGGAGAAGTTTGAGATCAAATCTCATCTAACCTCAAACTCCCCGAAGGTCCAAAGGACTCCTTGGGAGAACCCCTTGGCGGGGCACTCTCAATCTCAAAAAAAATGTGAGCCTGCTGGGGCTCGAACCCAGGACCCCTTGATTAAAAGTCAAGTGCTCTAGCCGACTGAGCTACAGGCTCCCACAGAAAAAAAATGCCTTTCTGAAAAGGCGATGCAAATATACAACAATTTTCCAAAAAACAAGTTCCCAGCCAGAAAAATAGGCGTCTGCTTCCGGCCTTCTTTCGAAGGTTGTGCCTCCGGCCCTTTAGCGGCGGGGGGGCGAAGCCCGGTCGACGGCCATGAGGAAACCCGGAAAGTCGCGATAATCGGTGATCACCTGAGCTGCGCCCTCCCGGGCCAGTACGTCGTGATCGCCGCGCCAGCGCACCCCGACGAAGTTCATTTGCAGGCGGCGGGTGGTTTCCACATCCCAGGGAGCATCGCCCACGTACACGATGCGTTCGATATCCGTTCGGGTTGCCCGGACGCGAGACACGACCTCCCCGATGATGTCTTCGCGCGTATGTTTGCGATCGGCAAAACTCATAACCATGTCCTCGGTATTCAGTCCGATATGGGCCAGCTTGAGCAAAGCGGGGCGCATCCAGCCGCCGGTGGCAATGCCCAGCACGAAACGATCGTCGGCGCGCAGTTGCTCAATGGCCCGGCAGGCCTGCGGTACTTCCAGATAGTCTGCCGGGTAATGCCGCCGGTTTTCCAGAAGCAGATCGACAAAGTGGTCCTGAAAAGACTCCATCTCGTCCCAACCGGCCGCCCGGCGAAAGTGGCGATCGATCACGGTCGCAAAGATCGACGTATCGGTCACATGGGGGTACTGTTGCCAGTCGATGGTTGGAAAGGGCCGGCCATAGAGCTTTTCATAGATGAGCGCGAAGGAATGGCTGTCGCGCCGTTGTGAGTACAGCAGCGTGCCGTCGATGTCGAAGATGAGCAGCGTTTTGGACATGGCATTGCTTTTGTGCTATCCGGCGACCCCTACCCCCTCGCGGCGGCGGTCGGCGGCGGCGAACAGCCGTCCGGCCTGCCGCACGACGGTATGCGCCCCGCCAAAAAAGAGCGATGGCGCGTCGAAGCGCTCGACGGCTCCGTCCCAGCCGGAGAGTTCGAGGCCGGGTTCCAGGTACAGGACGCCTTCCTGGCCGTGCACCCGAGGCCTATCGACCGCAGCCTGGACTTCGAGTCCGTGATCGACCAGGTAGTGCACGACCTGTAACAGGGCGTTCGGAATGCGCCCGGCGCCGCTGCTACCCGTTACCCCCTGAAA